>QNBK01000119.1 GCA_003644105.1 Spirochaetota bacterium
ATTTCCCTGCCCGGGGCCAACGGGGCCAAGTGTGAAAAGTGCGGCTCTCCGATGATTGTCCGCTTGAGCCGCCGGGGGCCGTTTCTGGCCTGTACCGGTTTTCCGAAGTGCCGGAATGCCAAAAATCTGGATGCTCTGGAGAAAAAAGCTGAAAAGGCCTGAGCTCCAATACCATTTCTACGGGGTTTTCTCGTCGAACAGGAAACCGTAGGGCCGGCGGATTTTATCCGCCAGGTTTTCAACGGATATGTAACGGGCTTCCCTTACAACTTCCTTACCTCCGGCATAAACGAGTATGGCGGGTATGGTGAATATTGATAGCTGACCCGCTGCTTCGGGGATGTTATCCAGATTGACATAGTATGAAGGAACTTCAGGGAACTCTTCAAGCATTCCGCTGACTTTCGGTTTTAATGCTGTACATACTCCACATGCAGGGCGGGAGAGGTAGAAAAGGGACATTCCCTCTTTTTCTGAAATATTCTGAATCTCTGAGAAATCTTCAATGTTCTGCATTCTTAAGAAAGTATCGATTACCTGAAGAATCGTCCAGTTCTCTGTGTTCTCATTTGAAATTGCGTTTGATGGCATCCAGTGTTTCATTAAGTTTTAGAAAAATTCCCACAAGTTCGGGATCAAAAAGCTTGTCGGACTTACTTTTCAGAAAGTGAAGAGCTGCCTCAGCTGTCCAGGCTTCTTTGTAGGAACGTTCGGATGTCAGAGCATCATAAACATCGGCAATAGCTACAATTCTGGCGGATAAAGGAATTTCCTTTCCTTTTTTTCCGTAACCGAACTTTATGGGGTTTGTGTTAATATCCTTGATTTTCCCCGGATATCCCGATCCGTCCCAGCGTTCATGGTGATTTAATACAACTTCCCGGGCAATTCTGTCCCAAAGGGATTCTGAATCCGGGAAAAGACGGGCCCCGTATACCGTATGCCGGTACATCAGAAGCTTTTCCTTTTCGTTGTAATGTCCGTTCTTGGCCAGAATATCTCCTGATACACCGGCTTTACCTACATCGTGGAGTATGGCTGCAGCCCGGAAGGCTTCTTTCTTCTGATTCCGTTCAGCCAGACTTACACCCCGGGATTCTGCAAAGTGGTCGTAAAGAACCAGAGCGTATTCACCGACTCTTTTCGCATGACTGCCGGTTTCATAAGGGTCTCGTAATTCGGCGATGGCCACCATTCTCATTACCATTTCTCTGGCCATGGAGGCTTTTTCCAGGGCCAGAACCGCATGATCGGCGAGAAAGGAGATGTGTACCTTGTCCATTGCCGAGAATGGTACGGTTTTGCCGCCGTATTGGGCGTTGATAAGTTGTATCACTCCCAGGGTTTTCTGGTTGTCGCCTACCAGGGGAATAACCAGCTGGCTCTGGGTATGGTAGTTTGATTTTTTGTCAAACTCGGGGTTGAATGTGAAATCCAGGGAATCCGGCAGCGCGTACACATCGTCAATAAGCAGAGGCTGGGCGGTTACAGCGACGAACCCTGCAAGACTGCTTTTATTCAGCGGAATACTTCTATCAGTGTAGGTAAACTTGTCTTCGCTCTTTCCCTCGGGGAAGAGGGTGTCATTTTCTATATAGTTGAAATACAGTTTGTCGTTGTCCCGGAGGTATAAAGTTCCCGCATCTGCACGTACAAAAAGTCTTGCTTCATGGAGGATACGTTCCAACAGAACTGTATAATCATGAATGTGATGCAGGTTTCGAATTATCTTCAATAAATCTTTGGTTTCAGGTCTGGCGCTCATTTACTGTACTCCACACTAAATCTATCGGCGTTATAGGGATAATTCCTGTAATAGATGTTTTTTTCCCATAATATACAGAGTTTTTAATACTTGACGCAGCATCCCTGAGTCATTAATCTCTTAACCAGCACTGCAACAGGAGTAATTGATAATGACAGTTTTCGGTCTGAACAGTTTGTCTCACCGCATCTCCATTATCAGTATTCTACTATCGCTGATTATTCCTTGCCGATCCGGCAGGGGGTGTCATTGCGGTGTAACGGCTTAAGCTGAACAAACCAATAAATGAATAACCTCTTGAATGGATCGGGCGACCTTGTTAGGGTCGCCTTTTTCGTTTTAACCGGTTAAAGGAGGCAGGTTTGCCAGATAAAGAGAAAATTGTTCTATTTGACACAACTCTGAGAGACGGCGGTCAGACAAGGGGTGTTCATTTCTCGGTGGAAGATAAAATCAAACTCACTATGGAGCTTGATGAATTGGGTATCGAATATATTGAAGGCGGCTGGCCGGGCTCCAACCCGAAAGATATTCAGTTTTTTGATGAAATGAAGAAAATCTCACTGAAAAGTGCCAAGCTGACATCTTTTTCCTCTACCAGATTTAAAAATACCAAACCTGATGAAGATAAGATTCTCGGAGAGCTGCTGAAAGCGGAAACTCCTGTATTCACCATATTCGGAAAAGCCTGGGATATGCATGTTTATGAATCTCTGGGAACCACCCTGGAAGAAAATCTGAACATGATTTATTCCACAATTGAATATTTAAAACCCAGGGGGGATGAAGTCGTCTATGATGCAGAGCACTATTTTGACGGTTTCAAAGCCAATCCTGAATATGCCATACAAACCATAAAAGCGGCGGCAGATGCCGGTGCCGATTGGATTGTACTTGCCGATACCAATGGAGGTGCCCTTCCGGAAGATGTCAGGATTGCCACAGTTGCAGCTATGGCAGCGGTAAAAAGGCCTATTGGCATACATACTCATGATGACGGCGGACTATCTCTGGCCAACACCCTGGTTGCTGTTGAATTAGGAGCGAAGATGGTTCAGGGAACCATGAACGGTCTGGGGGAGCGTTGCGGGAATGCCAACCTCTGCAGTGTTATTCCCACTTTAAGCATTAAAATGGGTTATGAAACTCTTAACGCTGATAAAATCAGCTGTTTAACAAGAATCAGCCGGCTGGTTTCCGAGCTCTCCAATAAACCGCATCAGGAAAGCCTGCCATACGTGGGGAAACGGGCTTTTACCCATAAGGGCGGGATTCACGTTTCAGCAATCAGGAAAAACCCCAAACTTTACGAGCACGTCAGCCCTGAAACTGTTGGAAACAAGCGTAACGTTCCCATCAGCGATCAGGCTGGAAAATCCAACATCCTGCAGAAGGCGGATGAGCTTGGTATGACGGTGGATGATGCCCATGCAAAAACTATTGTGGCAAAGGTAAAAGAGCTGGAAGCTGAAGGGTTTCATTTTGAAGGGGCCGATGCCTCCTTCGAACTCCTTACCGACGATCTGATGAAAACAAGGCGTGAGTTCTTCACCGTTCATGGTTTCCGTGTGCACACCTGGGAGAACGATAAAGGTGAAATCTGGTCCGAGGCCACAATCAAGGTTTCCGTTCCCGAATCTGTGGCGGGGAACGTTGGTCATGATACAAGGTTTGAACATACTGTCGGGGAGGGATCCGGTCCGGTGGAAGCCATGGATCGGGCTCTACACAAAGCCCTGGAGACGTTTTATCCCGGAATCGCCGATATCCGGCTGACGGATTACAAGGTACGGATTCTGGACGAACAAGCCGGCAGTACCGCTGTTACCCGGGTGCTGATAACAAGCAGCGATGGAGTCCGCCATTGGGGTACCGTCGGTGTCTCACAGAACATCATCGAGGCCTCATGGCGGGCCCTGGTGGAATCTTTGGAATACAAACTCAAAAAAGATGAGGAAGGCAGATAATGAGAAAAATTACAATTTTTGACACGACACTCCGGGACGGTGAACAGTCTCCGGGTGCTTCAATGACAGTAGATCAGAAGATTGAAATGGCAGTGGCTCTGGACAGGCTTGGAGTGGATAGACTCGAGGCGGGATTTCCCGTTTCATCACCGGTTCAGTTTGACGCGGTTAAGAGAATCGGTGCGGCTGTTAAACAAGCTACAGTTGTCGGTCTGGCCCGATGTAAACAGATAGACATTGATGCGGTTCGGGATGCCCTGGCCGATTGTCCCAGGAAGATGATTCATATATTTCTGGCAACCAGTCCCCTTCACATGAAGTACAAGCTGCGGATGAGTGAGGATGAGGTACTTGCTGCGATCAAAGAGTACGTTTCCTACGCCCGGGAGCAGGGTTTTGAGCTGATTGAGTTTTCCCCGGAGGATGCATCCCGTACCGAATGGGATTTCATGGTAAAGGCCCTGAGGACCGCCGTTGATGCCGGTGCCAATACCCTGAATATACCTGACACAGTGGGGTACGCCATGCCCGATGAGTACGGCGATCAGATGGCCCGGCTTAAAGAAGCTATTCCCGAGCTGGGAGATAGCGTACTGCTTTCCACCCACTGTCATAACGATCTGGGGCTGGCTCTGGCCAACTCCCTTGCCGCTGTCCGTGCCGGTGCGGATCAGGTGGAAGTAACTTTAAACGGTATCGGTGAACGGGCGGGAAATGCCGCTCTTGAAGAGATTGTTATGGCATTGAGAGTCCGGAAGGATTTCTGGGATGTGGAAACCGGAGTTAACACTGAGTTTCTTTATCCCACGAGCCGACTGCTTCAGAATATCACCGGTCTGGTAACACCTCGAAACAAGCCGATTTTCGGGGATAATGTCTTCAGCCATGAATCCGGTATTCATCAGCATGGTGTTCTTAAAAACAGGGAAACATATGAGATTATGAACCCCGATCATATCGGTCGGAGCCGGGAAACCCTGGTGATGGGCCGTCATTCCGGGAAACATGCTCTCAAAGAGAAGCTTGAACAGTACAACATCATGCTCAAAGACGATCAAATGGACTCCCTCTATACGAAGTTCATTGAGATTGCCGATAAGAAGAAAGAGGTTTACGACGAGGATCTTTTTACCCTTGTATCCGGAGTTCTTGGTGACCTTCCTGCCGGATGGAGGCTTGAAAGCTTTCAGACCTGGACGGGGAATAATGTAATTCCTTCGGCTACAGTTCAGGTTAAGAAAGGCGGGGATCTGAGTATCGGAACACAAGTCGGAGACGGGCCGATAGATGCGGTATTCAAATCAATCGATCAGGCTATCGGAATCCGCGGCCGCTTAACCGAATATGTGATACAAGCCGTGGGAAGCGGTAAGGACGCCCAGGGACAGGTGAAGCTTCAGGTAGATTTCGATGGAGTACTCACCGATGGTAAAGCCTCCTCCACGGACATTATTGAGGCTTCAGCTCTGGCTTATATTAACGCCCTGAACCGCAAAGAGATGATGGGTGCCGGTGAAGCAAAATCCCGGCATCCCCAATACCAGGATTAAAAATCAGTGATGTCAGGAGGCGTCAAGCTCCCGGGCTTTAACAAAGAGCCAGTCGGAAAGACGGTTGAGAAACTTCAGAGCATCAGAGAGATGACTCAATTCTTCTTCTCTTATCAGCCTGACAACATGGCGCTCGGCCCGGCGGCAGACGGCCCGGGCCATGTCAGCCCTTGCTCCTCTCTCACTTCCGCCGTAAGTGATAAATAAAGGGGGCATTTCCACCTTTTCCATCAGCTTCTTCTGCCGGGATTCGAGCTTTTCCAGATCTGATATACCAACCCTTTCAATTTTACTGAAAGCGGAATGGGAGGGAGGAACTGCAATCATGCCTCCAATCCGAAGCAGGCAGTGCTCTATCCAGTCAATTTCATTTTTATCGGGAGTCTTCTCTATGGATGCTTTGAGTATTCCCAAGGCCGAGTGCAGTTCATCCACATCACCGAGAACCTCAAAGGCCAGGCTGTCCTTGGGAAGAGCGAGTCCGTCTGCCAGGCTTGTTTCACCTGAATCACCCCTGCGGGTTGTTATTTTATTGAATTCTACCATACACCTCTGATTATAGACAAAATCTGCTATTCTTTATCAGCTTTATTTCCCCTGATGCCAAGAATTGCTTATTATTTAGAACAGACAGAGGATTCAATGAATAACGATAAACGAAAAGATGAAGATAACGACGACTGGCGTGAGTTGTTGAAGAAGGTAAAAAAGAAAGGTGAGAATAGCGGTAAGAACCCTTTCAAAGGTGGTAAATTCCGTTTCTCCATGTGGTACCTTCTTCTGGCTGTTCTGCTGCTCAGTATTCTGAACATGTTCGTGTTCAAGGGAAACGATCAGTCCATTCCCTACAGTGATTTCAAGGAACTGATTGTTGACGGCCGTATTAAAGAGGTTCACTACTCCGGAACTTCTCTGATCGGATATTCTTTTGTACAGACGGAGCTGACAGGTTCCGATGCCACCTCCCTTCTCCAGAACCTTTTCGGTTCGAGTAACAGTAATTTAAGTTACTGGAAAACCGAACAGATTAAAAACGATCTGACACTGCTGCCGCTGATGGATGAAAAGGGTATCGTTTATAAAGCCATTCCCGAGTCCAATAACTACCTGCTGGATCTGTTATTCCGCATGGTGATTCCCATCGTTCTGATGCTCGTTATCTGGCGGTACATTCTCAAGCGCATGGGTGGTCTGGGCGGTTCCAATGTGATGAGTTTCGGGCAGAACAATGCTAAAATTGTTGCCGAGAATGATTTACAAACCCGGTTTAAGGATGTTGCCGGATGTGATGAAGCCAAAGACGAACTTGTTGAAATCGTCGATTTTCTGAAAAGTCCGACAAAATATACCAATATCGGAGGGAAAATCCCCAAGGGAGCCCTGCTTATCGGTCCTCCGGGAACCGGTAAAACCCTGCTGGCCCGGGCAGTAGCCGGTGAATCTGAGGTAACGTTCTTTCGAATGTCCGGAGCAGATTTTGTTGAGATGTTTGTAGGCGTCGGTGCTGCCAGGGTACGGGATCTGTTTAAACAGGCTCGGGAAAAGGCACCCTGTATCGTTTTCATCGATGAGCTGGATGCCATCGGAAAAAGCCGGGCAGGAACCCTTTCAACCAATGATGAACGGGAACAGACCTTGAACCAGTTGTTGGTGGAAATGGATGGGTTTGATTCCACTGGCGGAGTTATTATCCTGGCCGCCACCAACCGTCCGGAAGTTCTGGATCCTGCACTGCTGCGCCCCGGCCGTTTCGACCGTCAGGTAGTTGTGGATAAGCCGGATCAGATCGGCCGGGAGGCTATACTGCGTATTCATTCAGTAGATGTGAAGTTGGAAGATGGTCTGGATCTTTTGGAAGTGGCTAAAGCCACAGCCGGACTGGCCGGTGCGGATCTTGCCAACATTGTTAATGAAGCGGCGTTACTGGCGGTACGTCTGGGACGGGAAAAGGTTTCCAGAAACGACTTTTTTGAGGCGATTGAGAAAGCCGCCATCGGACTGCAGAAGAAGAATAAACTGCTCAATCCCCATGAGCGGGAGGTTACCGCATATCATGAAACCGGCCATGCTCTGGTGAATGTCTTTACACCGGATCAGCATCTGGTTAAAAAAATCACCATCATCCCCCGGGGTTATGGTGTGATGGGCTATATGCTGCCGGTTCCCGAGGAAGAGCGCTCCTTTCAAACCCGGGAAGAACTCCTGGGTCGGATTGATGTGTCTCTGGGCGGCCGGGCTGCAGAAGAAATTATTTATGGAACCGTATCAACCGGGGCGGGAAATGATATCATGCAGGCCACTGATATTGCCCGTTCCATGATTACCCGATTGGGGATGAGTGAACGTTTTCCCAATGTTTCACTGGACCGCCGGGGCGGGGGGTTTCAAAGTGGAGAATCACCGTACAATCAGGGCCGGGATTACTCGGAAGATACTCAGCGCTACATCGATGAAGAAATCTCTAAAATCATGTCCGATCGTTACAAGCGGGTAATCAAGCTTTTAAAGAGGCACTCCAGGCTCCTTGAGGCCATTACCGTTAAACTTCTTGATAAGGAAATGATTGAGCGTGAAGAGCTGATGGATCTGATTAATTCAGACGAGCTGGGAAAATCTGATTTCTCCGCTCGAAAGGGAGCCGATCTTAAACCCTCGGAGAGAGCCAAAGTTTCGGGAGATGCCCGGAATGAAGCAATTAAAGTTCGGATGGCCGAGCGTCGGGCCGCAGAAGAGGAAACCGCCCGTAAAGCTGCCGAGGAAAAAGCCGCCAGAGATGCTGACGAAACAGATAAACCCGGGAACAGCCCTCCGGGGGACTCCAGGACCGATACACAGGACAGTTAAACAGTCTTTTTTTCAGAACGGCTCCGATTCCGGAGCCGTTTTACTTGTGAGGTACTTCTTTAGACTTTATCATGCTGCATGGAGGCTGCATCATGACATTCAGCTGGCATTTCCTCATCGACATGGGCATCATCGGCGGAGCTCTTATGCTCGCCACACTTCTTCGTTCTAAAATCAGGTTTTTTCAACGTTTTCTGATTCCCAACGCATTAACTGCAGGGTTTATTCTGTTTCCCCTGTACAACTGGGTGTTCCCTCTCATGGGAATGGATACCATGAGTCTGAAGAATATTGTTTTTCATTTTCTGAACCTCTCCTTTATCTCCATGACCCTCCGGGTGAGTAAGGACAAACGTAAATCCAGCCGGGATGTTTTTGCAACCAGTACCATGGTGCTCACCCAGTATGCCCTCCAGTGTTTTCTGGGAACCGTTATTACACTGGTACTCATCAA
>QNBK01000120.1 GCA_003644105.1 Spirochaetota bacterium
ATGGAATATTCCTACACCGGGAGGGGGGCGGGGTCAAGCTCCAGTAACCCTTGCCCACCGGGGCGCAGGCACTTATCCTTAAAATCATGAGCAGGCTCAGATTCAGATTCGGATTTCATATTATCCGATTAACTTTATTTTTCTTTTTTCTTATCGGGTCTGCTTTCGGGGTTTCTGCCCAGACGATATCCGGAGCTCCCGCTGAGGCCCGGGGCTTCTCCGGCGGCGGGCTGCACCTTTATCCTCTGGGTTGGTCGTCCGAGGGCAGGTGGGGTGCCCTGATCGGCCGGGATACTACAGCTGGAGGCAGCCCGGGAATCCGTATACTGGTAATCGATGCGGTAACCGATGAGGTTCTGCACTATTCGGAACCCCTCTCATGGTCCGGGCCGGATTCTATTGACTCGTTCTGGACCCGATATTCGAAGCAGGTGATGGAAATCACCGCATCGTTTCATCTGGAATCAACCCTGAAACCCGATGTCCGGGATGTCCGGTTTACCACCGGGGGGTACAACTACGAATTCACTATGGATCCGCCCTCTCCGGTAACCGGGGTTTATACACTGCGGATTCAGTCTTCCCGGGGGGATGTGAAGGATGTCTATAAATCTTCTGCCGCCTCGCGGCCGGGGTCTTCTGTGCTTCTCGGGGCCCTGGTGAGCCCTTTTGAAGAGCGCGCCCTGGCGGTTATCCGGGAAGATGATTCTTACCGGTTCAGCGGAGCTCATCTTACTCTGGGTTTTGCCTACCGTCAGTCCTCCAGTGTTTCAGGGGGACTGCTCTCTGCAGTGTTCAACGGTCAGGAATATCTGGTGCGTACCAGGCTGGCGGCAGGTGCGGATCCCGATAAGAAAGATACCCGGGGGTATCCGGCGGTGCTGGTTGCCGCCCGTCTGAAGCTCTGGGGGATTGTGGGTACCCTCCTTTCGGCGGGAGCCTCAGCGAATCCCGTGGACGAAGACGGCAGAACCCCGCTGCACTATGCAGCCTTCGCCGGGGAAGAAGATACCGTTGAAAAACTTCTGGCCGCCGGTGCGGATAAAACCATCCGGGACAAAGCAGGTCTTACTCCGGGAAATCTGGCGGCGGAGGCGACAGTCCGCGCCCTTTTACAGTAGAATCCTTTCCATGATTTATGGATTTGAAGGACAGCTTCCCGAACTCAAGGGGGAGAGGATTTTTATCGCTCCCAGTGCGGATGTTATCGGTGCCGTGGAACTCCACGAAGATGTGGGCCTCTGGTTCAACACCACTCTCCGGGGCGATCTGGAACCTATTACAATCGGCCGGGGCAGCAACGTGCAGGACGGCAGTACCGTACATACCGATCAGGGCCTACCCACCGTTGTCGGTGAGAATGTCACAATCGGGCATAACTGCATCATCCACGGATGTACAATTGGAGACGGGAGTCTCATCGGTATGGGATCCACCATTTTAAGCGGGGCAAAAATCGGTAAAAACTGCCTCATCGGCGGCGGGGCCCTGGTAACCGGGGGTATGGATATTCCCGATGGTATGCTGGTACTCGGTTCGCCGGCAAAAGTTATCAAACCCCTCAAGGAAGGGGTTATTGCCAGGAGTCTTGAGAACTCAGCCCGGTATGTGAGAAACAAAGATAAGTATCTTAAGGCCGGGATAGGGAAGGTTTAGATTCTATATGTACAAGCAGTGCTTGATTGTATTTATGTTGTATCGCCAGGCAGAAGAAGAAATAAGAGTTCTCAGTTCGGAGTTCCCGATAATAGCAATTCCGGGCCCCGGACAGTCGGGAAAAACGACATTATCAAAGATAATCTTTCCTGATACAGCGTTAATCATTTTTTTTGTAAAAATTCATAGCTTATTATCCAATATTTCTGTCGTAATCTACAAATCAGGTATATAATGAACGTTGATCAAAATCTCAATTGATAGGAGTGATTGTGAAAAAATCAACAGCTGTGTTATTGACTCTTTTAATCGTTATGGGTGCCTTCTTATCGGGGTGTGGGAAAAAGGAGGAAGGTGTTCAAATCACTGAACTGACCGAACCTGTTACGATTCAGGTATGGTATTCTCTGGGGGCAAAATATTCCGCCCCCCTTGAAGTAATTATCAATCATTTTAACGAAAGTCAGGACATGATTACTGTGGAAGGTGTTTATCAGGGTGGTTATGCTACAACCCAGGAAAAACTTCTTACAGCTTATGTCGCAGGAGAACCACCGGTTCTTGCCCAGCTGGAACAGTCACTCGTCGGCTCTTTTGTCGCCAATGATGCCCTTATTCCCCTGGATACATTCATCAAGTCGGATAAGGCTTTTGATATAAAGGATTTCAATAAATATATAACCCAGGGTGCTACATACAATAAGAAGTTATATGGACTTCCTATAAACGTCAGTACTCCGGTTCTCTATCTTAACCGGGATCTTTTCAGAAAAGCCGGACTCGACCCTGATAAATATCCGACTACCTGGGAAGAAGCTTATGATATAGCCAAAAAAATCAGCGATCTGGGTCCTGATATTTACGGTCTGAGAATATACAACAGCGGATGGATTATTGATTCACTCTTCCATCAGTTCGGAGGTATCATTTTTGATAAAAACAACACTCAATGCCTTGTGAACTCAAAAGAAATAAAAGAGGCCATGGGCTTCTGGCAGAAAATGGTAATGGATGGAGTTGCTGTTTACCAGGGAGGAAAAGACGGTTCAACTATGGACGCTTCAGGTGCCGTAGGAATGGTGATGCGTTCAACAGGATCCATTGCCTGGTTTAAGGATAACGTCAGTTTTGATTGGGGCGTTGCTCCATTTACACTTGGTTCCACAAAAGCGGTTTCTCTCGGCGGCGGGAATATCTATATGATCAAAAAAACGACACCGGAAGAGCAGTTTGCTGCATGGCAGTTCCTCCAAAACCTCACAAATACGGAGAATCAGGTGTATTGGTCTGCAAATACGGGGTATATGGTCTCCAGGAAGAGTGCCAAGGAGTCTCCTGAGATTCAGGCCATTTTGAAGGAAGATCCGAGATACAATGTAACCTACGACCAACTGGAACATGCTTTTGCAAGACCCACGGTTGAGGCCTGGCCTGAAATTGAAGACCTGATTCAGGAAGCTATGACCAGAATTATTCTTGAAGGTGTAAGTGTTGATATTCTGGATCAGACTGCAAGCGATATAAACGAACTCTTGTAATAACACCTTTGCCGGAGAACCGGGGGAACAATCTCTCCGGTTCTCAATCTGCAGGAGTACTCTTAATGTTGAAAAAAAAGCAGCTGGATAATATCCAGGGGTGGTTTTTTATAGCACCGCCGGTAGTTGTCTTTACCATATTTATTTTTATTCCCATGTTTGTGGCCCTGTTTATCAGCCTGCAGAAATGGAACCTGTTGAGCCCGATGAGGTTTGTTGGGCTGGCTAATTATTCCAAGATGTTTTCTTCCGGCCATTTCTGGAATTCGGTAATGGTAAGTCTTCTTTACGTTGCCGGGACGGTTCCTGTCACCGTTGTTCTGGGACTGATTATTGCGATATTACTGAACCAGGGAATCCGAGGTGTTTCATTCTACCGGATAATGATCTACCTGCCTGTTATTACATCCATGGCAGCTGCGGCAATTGTATTTCAGTACTTATTTGAACCTAATATCGGTCTTTTTAACCATATTCTTTCATTATTCGGTCTGCCGCCTATGCAGTGGCTGAACGATAGACATCAGGCTTTGCTTGCTGTCATTATCGTCGGGATCTGGAAAAGGGTGGGTTATAATGCAATCATTCTTCTTGCGGGACTTCAGGCTATTCCCCGGTACTATTACGAGGCAGCAACAATTGATGGTGCCTCCCGATTTCAGATGGTTCGAAAAATAACAATTCCTCTGCTTTCTTCTGTTACTTTTTTTGTAACTGTGATGCAGATAATTGCCTCTTTTAAGGTTTTCACATCTATTGTGATTATGACTGAAGGGGGACCGGCGAGAGGTACTGATGTACTTCCCTATTTTCTGTACAAGAATGCCTTTCAATATCATAAAATGGGGTACGCATCCGCAGCAGCTATTTTTCTTTTTATCATCATCTTTATATTCACAGTTCTTCAATTTAAATTCGGTGAAAAGAAAGTTCATTATCAGTAGGGGGTTATTGTGTCAAAAGTGAAAAGAAAGATTGGTACGACACCCCCGGGGTTGCGGATCGTGATAGAGGGGGTCCTTCTTTTCTTTGTTCTGCTTGTCAATGTGCCATTTTTCTGGATGATTTCAACTTCGTTTAAATTAGGTCCTGAAATTCTCGCCTATCCTCCCAGGATGTTCCCCTCAAAACTGAATTTTGATGGGTACAAGTATATCTGGACCCTGGTTCCCTTTGCACGGTATTTTCTTAATACTCTTTTTGTTTCGTTTTCCATTTCTGTGAGTAAAATTATTCTTGCATCCTTTGCCGCTTATGCTTTTGCGAAGATTCCATTCAAGGGGAAAAATACAATCTTTTTTATCTTTCTTGGAACAATGATGATTCCTATGGAAGTTATTATAATCCCGAATTACATCACATTGAATCTGATTGGATGGCTGGATACTTATTGGGCTCTGATTATTCCCTTTGTTGTCGGTGCCTTTTCAATCTTTCTTCTCCGTCAGTTTTTTATGCAGATACCGCAGGATCTTGATGACGCTGCTGTTATTGATGGATGCGGCAGGACTCGTTATCTGTTAACCATTGTCTATCCTCTCTCCAAACCGGCCCTGCTTACCGTGGGGTTGTATGCTTTTCTTGCTTCCTGGAACAGTTTTCTGTGGCCACTGATTGTTACCAACAGTGATAATATGAGGGTGATTCAAATCGCTCTGAAGGCTCTTCAGGATTCATGGATGATTGACTGGACCTCATTGACAGCTGCGTCAACTATCGCGACTGTTCCCATTATTGTTCTTTTCTTTTTTGTTCAAAAGCAGTTTCTGGAAGGAATCGCTATTACAGGTTTGAAGGGATAGCCGTTTTTTCTCTGAACTTTATCATTTGTGATATGTTTCCCCGGCCATAATCTTCCGGGCCCGGTATATCTGTTCCAGAAGCATCAGCCGGAACAGCTGGTGGGGAAAAGTATTTGGTCCGAAGGACATTTTCTTACGGCATCTGGCCAGCACTTCTTCTGAGAGGCCGTTGGATCCGCCGATGGCAAAGGCCACATGGTGTGTCCCGGCCACAGCCCGCCGGGAGAGTAGATCGGCTAATCCTTCAGATCCCGGGGTATCTCCTCTCAGATCCATGGCAATACCCCAGGCGTCAGAAGGCCATCGGGCGAGCATCTTCTTTCCTTCCCGGCTTACCGCCTGGAGAATTTCCTTTTCGGAGTATTTTTCAGGAACCTTTTCATCGGCTATCTCGATAATTTCCAGTTTCCCGAAGCGCTTGAGTCTTTTGGTATATTCGGCAATGCCTTCGTTTATCCATTTGTCCCGGATTTTTCCTGCGGCGATTATGGTAATTTTCATCTTTCCACATTATATACCCGAAAAGTTTCATCTTGCATGCTCCCCATCCTCTTTGGCATACTCTTCGGTATGAACCCAGATAAGAAGAAAACCGAACAATTTCTGAACCAGACAGATATGCACCCTGAAAGAATCAAAATGACATCCACGGTGGATGATATGGTGGATGATATGAAACGGGGGCTGAACGGAGAACCGGCCTCTATGGAAATGATTCCCACTTTCATTGAAGTTGACACAAAGGTTCAGCAGGATAAGAAAGCTGTTGTCCTGGATGCCGGGGGAACAAACCTCCGTGCCGCTCTTGTCTCATTCAACTCTGAAGGGATGTCTGTAATTGAAGATTTTACCAAACAGCCCATGCCGGGAACTCAAGGGCGGGAGGTGAGCCGGGAGGAGTTTTTTGATTCCCTGGCCGCTCTGGTAGAGCCCCTGGCGGACCGGGGCGAGAAAATCGGTTTTTGTTTTTCCTATCCAACTGAAATATTCCCTGATAAAGATGGGCGGCTCATGCATTGGACCAAGGAAGTTCTGGCCCCGGGGGTTGTCGGCCGTAAGATCGGATCGGATCTGAGGGATGCTCTCTCAGAGCGGGGGGTGTCCAAACCTCCGGAAGTGGTGATTCTCAACGATACGGTGGCCACGGTTCTTACCGGTAAAGCTTCTCAGGCCGGCCGTGACTGGGGTGGATTTATCGGTCTTATTCTGGGGACTGGAACAAATACCTGCTATGTGGAGTCCAACGCCTCTATCGGGAAGATTCAGGGGCTGGATGCAAGCCGGGGGCAGGTAATCAACTGCGAGTCGGGGAGCTATACCGGCCGGTTCCGGGGAAAAGCTGATGAAATGCTCTGCAGTCTGACAGAACGTCCGGATTTTCATCAATTTGAGAAAATGATTTCAGGACGTTATTTCGGTCCTCTGGTAACTCAAAGTGTACTTCTCGCCGGGGAATCGGGATTATTCAGTAAAGAGGGGTTTGCCGCAATCAAGGCTCTTGGCGAGATTTCCACAAAGGACGCTGATAATTACACACACAATCCTTCCGGTTCAGGCAACGCTCTTGTGGCTGCGATGCAGTCTTCGGGAAGTGATGCTGATGCCCGCCGGCTCTGGTTTCTCATTGATGCTCTGCTGGAACGAGCGGCAAAACTCACTGCGGCGAACCTTGCTGCTGCAGTTATCAAAGGGCAGGGCGGGAGCGGTCCCCTTTCTCCCACATGTATCACCATCGATGGAACCACCTACTACAGGTATTACCGTTTTCAGCATCGGGTAGAATCGTATCTGCGTCCATTTCTCAGTGCCCGGGATAATTACTATGAAACCGTACAGGTGGATGATGCCCCGCTGATCGGTGCGGCGGTGGCGGCTCTGACAAACTGACAATAATCGATGGTTTTTCAAGATTTCTCATATTTCTTCACTTCTTTTATGGCGAAGTACCCCCGAGGTTTCTTATCATTGAATTGAGGTCTTATGAATCAGGATAAAGTTGAAGAAAAGAAGATAAATACCGGAATGACGGATTCACCTATCCTCAGGTATAATGAGCTTCTTGATAACCTCGGAGGAAAGAGGGTACTGACGGCAGAACTCCTGGATATGTTTATACAGGAAACTATCCGGCGCCTCGGGGAAGCTGAGGATGCTCTGAACTCTCGGGATATGAAAGGTTTTCACCGGGAGGTCCACTCCATCAAAGGGGGAGCTCTTAACCTGATGGCTGACGATCTGGCGCATCATGCCCTGAGGCTGGAACAGCCGGTTAAAGCAGGATTGGCAGAGAACGCAGCGCCTGAAGGTATTATTCCCGGGGATGAATTATTGAGAAAAGACCTGGAAGAGCTGAAAAAAGCCTTCAAACGCTTCAGGGAAATGTGGAACTCGATACGGGAGAAAAATGAAGCCGATCAAGAATAGCCTGGTTCTCTACAAACAGACCCCTGCACAGGTTCAATTTGTCGGGGATAAAATTGACATCCTGCTTCCCGGAGGGAAAACAAAAAGTGTCCGGGATAAAGATATCTTTCTTCTGCACCCCGGGCCGGCACCCGGATTTCCCGATCTGGAAGAGGGTGCTCCTGAAGGTGTACCGGAAGAGGCCTGGGAACTGCTTCAGGGGGAAACTCCGTCTCTGCAGGAATTGGCCGAGCTGGTATACGGTGAATATACCCCCTCAACTTCATGGCTTGCGTTCAAACTCTTAAACCGCTCCCCCTGGTTCAAAGGTACTCCCGAGGCCATTGAGGTTGTTGATGAAACCTCGGTGGAGGCCCGGATTAAGGCCGATAAGGAAAAGGCCGATGCCGAAGGACGCTGGGAGGATTTCCTTGAGCGTTTCAAGCAGGGTGAAATTGACAGGGAGGGTGATGAACTCTTCCTGAGAGACCTGAAAATGTACGCTCTGAGCCGCAGTAAAGGCTCCCGCATCCTCAAAGCCCTCGGCAAAACCCAGAGTCCGGAAAACGCACACCGGGTGATGATAGCCAAAGGGGTTGAAAACCCTGAATGGAATCCCCATCCCCTGCGTCTGGAAGTACCTCTGGATATTCCTGAGTTTCTTCCTGGGGATTTTGAAAGCGGGGAAGAGAGGCTGGATCTTACCGGAACCGAAGCTTTTGCCATCGATGATGAGGGCAATCAGGATCCCGATGATGCCGTTGCCTGGGATGGAACAATATTCTGGGTTCATGTGGCCGATGTTTCCGGTATTATTCCGGCAGGTAGCCCTGCCGATGATGCAGCCATGGAGAGGGCCAGCAGTCTTTACCTTCCGGAAATGACGGTTCCCATGCTCCCCCCTGAAGCTGCGGCGAAGCTGGGTCTGGGACTTCATGAAACCTCCCCGGCACTTTCCTATGCCTTTGAGTTATCCGGTACTCCGGATTTCGAAATCAAATCCTTCTCCATCCATCTTACAACGGTAAAAGTAACTCGCCTGAGCTATGGGGAAGCCGATAAACGCATGGGCGAAGAACCCTTTGCCACCATGAAAAAAATCACCGATGCCTCCCGGGAGCGCAGGAAAGAGGCCGGGTCGGTCTCCATCAGCCTTCCGGAAGTGAAAATCAGGGTGAAT
>QNBK01000121.1 GCA_003644105.1 Spirochaetota bacterium
ACCGATGATTCTCATCGGGGCCTGCAGTGAAGGAATAGGCAGCCCGCCTTACGAGAAATGGATGAAAGACAAAACCTCCCATCATCAGGTTCAGGAAGCCTTCGAGCACGAAGAGTTTAAACTGGGCCCGCATAAAGCCATGCTCATTGCCGCAGATGCCATAAACCGGGATGTGTACCTGGTGTCAGAATTACCCGATGAAACGGTGAGAAAGATGCTTCTCATCCCCGCATCTTCCGTGCAGGAGGCCATCGGAATGATACAAAAAACAGGAGATTCATCAATTTCCCTCAAGACGGCAATTCTGCCCTATGGAAATGCTACGGTGCCATATCCAGGGGATTGATGATAACAAAGTCATTACTCCGCATTCCGGCATGGCAGGAGATACAGCCCCCGGGACTGCCTTCTTTGAGAACCTTGCCTTCCGGATCGAACATGGCCCAGTACCAGTCACCGTTTTCCGGATCGTAACCCTTCACTTTGGCCATAACCGTAATACTTCCCAGAGTTTTACTGCTGCCAAAATTCTCTTTTACAATGAGGGAACCCTCAGGAGCCGTTGAATCCGCTGCAGGAAGAGCTTCCAGAAGGGTGCGGTTCGCAAAAACCCGATGCCAGACGCCATGAGGAGACTGGCCGGGCTGCAGGCCGGAATCTTTCGGCCATTCAGTATAATTTTTATAGCGGCTCTCCACAGTTATCCTGTCCCAGATGGCATTGCCGCTGATTTCACTCATTTGAAGAGGCTCCAGGCTTGGCTCTTCAGCCTTGTTGCTGCAGGAAATGAGCAACCCTACAGACATAATTACCAGGAGGGCAGCGGATACTATTAATTTCATACCAAAACTCCCTCTTCATCACCTTTCCAGGGAACCAACAGAACAAAAGTTGTGCCCTTACCCCGGGATGTGCGGATATTGATTCGACCGCCCATTTTTTTGATATCTTCTTTCACCGCATCCAGGCCGACACCCCGGCCTGATATTGATGTAGCTTCATCCCTGCTGCTGAACCCCGGTCTGAAGAGTACATTTACAATTTGGGAAGGAAGATGAACACCGGGTTTAAGAAGACCCATCTCCACACCTTTTTTCTCAAGTGCCGGCATATCAAGACCCCGGCCGTCATCCTCCACCTCAATCTTCAGCCAGTTATCCTCGTGTATAAATCTTAAACTCAATTGTGATTCAGAAGGTTTTCCGGCAGCCAGGCGTTCGTAGATATCTTCCAACCCATGATCCAGGGCATTACGAATCAGATGAAAAATAGATGGCTGAATCTCCGGGAGTCCGGGAACTGATTCAAGATCAGTTTCAAGGTTGAACACCACATCTTTGTCCAGCTCATTGGAAATATCCTTAACCATATCGTTAATGCGTTCTCCGAATACGTTAAAGGGGGAAACCTGAGTGCTTTCTGAACCTACTGAGAACTCTTTGAACCGGTCGATCAGCTTACGAATCAATACAAGTTCGTCATCCAGAGAATCGAGAGTTCCCGCTACAGTTTCTTCAAGAGACTTATCAACTTTCCGACTCCCATCCCTCACTTCTGCAAAAAGATTTTCCAGCTGATGGCAGTGTTCTTCAACTCCTGGAAAATCAAGATACCTGGCGGTACCTTTTACTGAGTGAACCGAACGAAAGGCTTCACTGATAAATTCTTTATCACTGAAGTTTGTCAGATTACCCCGTAAAGATCCAAAAGCCCTCTCCCCTTCCTCAATAAATCCTTCAAATACTTTCGGACCCATCTTGAGAACAGTGGCAATCTGTTCCAGCTCACTTTCCCTGCGCTGCCGTTCTTCTTCCAGCTCATGTCGGCTGTGAACAATATCGGTGAGATTCTCAAATATCACCATCACATTTTCCATCTCACCGTTCTCAACAATCCGCAGAAAATCAGCCCTGATAATAATCTCATTATCCTGGTCCAATTGGAGCACCGCTTCGTTGAGGGGATTGATACTCATTATCATATCCATATCAGCGGTTTTATTGGTGAACAGCATCTCAAGAAACCCATCCAGATCCCGTCTTTCATCGGCAAAACGCTCAGCATCAGGATAGATAAAATCAGCCAGGCTCAGCCCTGCAATATCTTCCCGCATAAATAGTTTTGTCAGGAAAACCGAGTACTGGCCCGTAATACGACGCTCACTGTTAAGCAGAAGTAAACCTTCCTTGATATGATCCAGGTATTTCCGATTCTCCTCCAGGCGTGTTTCAATTACCTTGTTCTGAAGTTCCAGGTCTCTCCGCTCCCGAAGGCCGGAAATCATATGATTCACCCGGCCAGCCAGCTCACCCACCTCATCATTACGGTCCAGATCCACCTGAATATCCAGGTTTCCTGTGGCAGCAATATTAACCGTCTCACCGATATCCAGAACCGGCTTGATAATAGTCCGGTGCATCAGAAGCAGAATCCATGTAAAAAGAATGACACCTACCGAAACAAAATACACCGCCATCAAAACACCGGCCCGGCGTACCTGATCGTAAATGCTGTCCAGGGAGATTCGGAAATGGCTCACGCCGCGAATAAACTCATCATCACCGTGACATACCCTGCATTCGGCAAAGTTCAGGATGGGAAAGTAGTATTCCATTTCCCGTGTATCCTCATTCAGTGATATCACCGGTGTTTTATTCATCAGAACCTGCTGAAAGTCTTCCGTATCTATACTGCGCCCTTCCACACGTGGAGTCTGATCGAACATCACCATACTCTGGTAATCATTAACGAAGTTCAAAGTGTCATAGTCGTTGAAAGCCGTGCTTCCGTCGGTACGGTAGAGTTCGAACTCAAGAAAACCGGTAATTTTCCGGAAATCCTCCATAGTGCGGTTTGCTATTGGGGCCTCTCCGCTGAGCATGATATTCCGGATTGTCGTGTTCAGCATCTCATTATTGACAGCAAGAGTCCGCTGAGAGGCATCCAGAAGATTACTCTTCTGATTTGCCGTAGTAAGGTATATAGACACCCCCACACTGAGAAGCAGAATGAGAAGCAGTCCGGTGATTATACGGAACTGTATGGAGTTCCGTCCTTTCATACCGCTTCCTTAAGAGATACATTGACGGTGAAATCACCAATACTCGACTGGAATGGAATCGTAATAATCGGAACACCTTTAGGCCAGTTTATCCTGTAGTTATTTCCGGTTATAACACCGGGAAGTGAAATAGAGATTCTGAAGTCATTTAAATCCTTCTTGGCATTTCCGGCGATAATATTCACAAGTTCACCCACACCATCGAGAACCTCAGACCCCAGAAAAGCGTATTTGGTGCCTGTCATCAGTGAGACAACCTTCAACGCCGTGTCGTGAGAAAAGCTCAAAACAACCGCCCCGGTGGTTTCTCCGGCCAGACCGATTAAAGCGGAAACCTCGGAAAGATCTTTTGGATTTTCCAGTATTGCAGGTTTTCCAGATTTTACTTCCAGGGACAGAAAATCCTTGAAAAGACCCATGGTTGCATTCAAAAACGGATTGATATACTGCGCTTTCATAATGCAGCCCAGCCTTTTTTACCGATGTAAGGTGAGATTTTTTCCCAGAGAACATTTCCCCGAATCGGCTTTACAACATAATTGGTAACCCCGGCGGTAATCGCTTCAATCACATTGTACTTGGCCGCTTCTGATGTAATCATAATGATCGGTGTTTCAGAATAAGACCCCATAGCTCTGAGCTTTTTAACGAAGGCCAGACCATCCAGTTTAGGCATATTCCAATCAACAAGAAACAAATCGATCTGCTCCGAAATGGCCATTTTCAAAGCCTCAGCACCGTCAGCTGCTTCCAACATGGATTCATCCGGAATATTCTGCTCTTTCAGGGTGTTCCTGTGAATCCGCCTCATTACCTCTGAATCATCAACAATCATGATTTTCATCAAATAATTATTATATATTTTATCTGGTATAGCAAATATTCTAAAGAGTAGAAATTATATGTTATAGTACCTCTCTGAACGAGGTACATCATTGGCACGACAATACGCAATCATCGTCAACCCAACAGCCGGTAAAGGTTATGCCATGGGTAAAATTAACGATATCTGCCTGATACTGGACGAGAAAAAAACAGACTATCAGATTTTTGTCACCGAAAAGCCAGGTCATGCTATTGAACTGGCTGTAAAATACGGCGAGGTTCCCGAGACTGTAGTTATCGCTGCCGGCGGGGATGGAACGTGTAATGAAGTAATCAACGGATTAATGAGTATCAAAGGACTGAATAGTCCTCCGATATTCGGCGCCATACCCATCGGCAGGGGAAATGATTTTGCCTACGGTGCCGGAATACCCGACACCCCAAAAGCAGCCGCAGCTCAGATGCTCAATGAAAGAACCGTAAAGCTTGATATCGGAAAAGTTTCCGGGGGCGACTATCCGGAAGGACGCTGGTTCGGTAACGGTATCGGTGTGGGGTTTGATGCGGTAGTTGGCTTTGAGGCGGCGAAAATGAAACATATCCATGGCTCAATGTCATATACCCTGGGTGCTTTAAAAACTCTCATACTGTACCCCGAAGCTCCCGAAATTGAGTTCTCGGTAAATGGAGTTGTCTCTCATATCAGACCAGCTCTCATTTCTGTAATGAACGGCAGGCGAATGGGAGGCTCATTCTACATGGCCCCGGACGGCAACCCCTGCGACGGCAGACTGAACTGGTGTCATACGAAACAGGAAGCCCGGTTGAAACTCCTTGCAGCCATGAACGCCTATACAAAAGGAACCCAGGCCGATCGGAATGATACCGAAACCGGTCATGCTTCAACAATCAACATTAAAGCTTTCAAGGGAAGTTTGGCCGTCCATGCCGACGGTGAAACCATCTGTGAGGCAGGTAAAGAATTGGAAGTTACCATCAAGCCGGGTGCCTTGAGATTAATCGGAAGCACACTGATTTGAGAAAAGCCGCTTCCCTGATTGTGGAAGTCGGGCTCCGCATTATTGTCAGGATACTGGCCAGGTTTAATACCGGATGCCTGAAAGCAATACCGAAAACAGGGCCGTTCATAATCATTTTCAACCACGTTAACTTTCTCGAACTGCCCCTGCTTTATCTCTGGCTGAAACCCCGGCTGATCAACTTTATGGCCAAGGTGGAAACCTGGGAACATCCCTTTCTCGGCTGGATGGCCGACAACTGGGAAACAATCAAGGTAAACCGGGGAGAACATCCCATGGAAGCCTTCAAAAAAGCCGGTAGGATACTCGATGAAGGGCGAATACTCATGGTGTCCCCGGAGGGAACCCGATCTATAACAGGAACACTCGGTAAGGGAAGAGAAGGCACCGTCCTTCTGGCCCTGCGCAACAACGCCATTATCATTCCGGTAGGCCATAACGGCGCCGAGAATATCCATGAAAACATAAAAAAATTCCGCAGAACCCGGGTAATACTGCAAGTCGGCAGGCCCTTCCGGTTAAAAGGCCCCCCTCACCCGGGAAAAGCCTTAAGAAAAGAACTCAACGACGCCTTAATGAGAGAACTCGCCGTCCTGCTGCCTGCGGAGCAACGGGGCATCCACAAAGACACCCCCTTCAACCCCGAACTACTGGAATACACCGACTGAAAGTCCCGAAATTCGTCACCCGGCCATTACACCCCGGCCAACTTCAAGCACCCTGCAAATGCCCCTTTACAGCCTCTTTCAGCTCCTCAAAACGTTCGAGAATCGGCAGGTGCTGGGTACAGGCCCTCTCACATTTCCGGCAGGAAGTACAACGCTCGAGAACCTCAATAGAAGTTCCCCAATGCCCATTGAGCCTATCGTTTATACCTTCTCCACCAGAGAGCTTGTAGTGGTTCCAGGTTTCCATAAACGCCCACACCGGAATATCTTCAGGGCAGACATTGCAGTACATGCAGGAGGTACACATGGCATTGAACTCTTTTTCCACCCTGGCGTTGATACGGGATAAGTCCTCCTCGGAATAAGGCTGAAAACTCTCCACCGCAGCCACCGCCGTGTCCACATCATCATCGTTCCGGAAACCCACCAGGGGAACCGTAATTCGGTCATCAGAAAGTAAAAAGTGCAGCGCCGCCTCCAGCATGGACTGCTCCGGGCGGGCTTTTAGAAAATCAAAAGAACCTGGATTGGACGTAAGCAGACCACCACCTAAAGGGTTCATCACAACTACACCCATACCATTTTCTGATGCCGCCTGAATGCCGTCCTGCCGGAAAGGAGAGTTAAGAAGCGAATACCCAAGAGTAACCCCTTCAAAATAACCCTCTTCAATTACTTTTCTGATATCAGAACCCTGCAGATGGGTGGAAAATACCGCATGACGTATCAGCCCCTCTTCCTTCGCCTTGAGAATTGCATCAACCGCACCGCCCTTTTTTCTACCTTCCCAGTCTTCCAGAGTCAGAACATACCAGCAGTGGTAATAATCAATCACATCCACATTCAGACGCTTCAGGGATTCCTCCAGCTGAACCCGTACTTCCCCGCCGTCGGCTCGACTGGACTTGGTTGAAATAGTAAATGGCATCCTGAGTTTTTTCATCTCCCGGATCGCCGAGCCCATAATAATCTCCGACTGATCTTCACAATAACCCGGGGCCGTATCAAAATAAGTGATACCCTTTTCATAAGCCCGGAGAACCGTTGCCGCCGACTTATCGGTATCCTGGGGAGATTCAAAACGCATCCCGCCAAAACCCAGAGCCGCTGTTTTCTGATCGCCGTAATTTCTGTAAATCATACTTTGCCGTTCCTCTCCATTACAGTTAGAATACCACATGTCAAAAAATATGCTCCCCCGTTTTTCCCTCTATGGATTCCTGAAGAACCAGAAATACTACGAACCCTTCCTTATTCTGGCATTCAGGGATAAGGGGTTGAGCTTTTTCACCATCGGACTGCTCATCGGCTTCCGCATGGTGTGGATAAATATACTTGAAATTCCCTCAGGACTCATCGCCGATACCTACGGTCGCCGACGTTCCATGATCGCCTCGTTCACAGCCTACATCATCTCTTTTGTAATATTCGCCACAAGCTCCGCTCTCTTCACCCTCTTTGCCGCCATGTTCTTTTTTGCCATCGGGGAAGCCTTCCGCACCGGTACTCACAAAGCCATGATTTTCGACTGGCTTGATTCGGAAGGCCGTACTGATGAGAAAACCCGTTTTTACGGACTTACCCGGTCGTGGAGTCAGATTGGATCCGCTGTTTCCGTGGTTCTGGCCACCGCCGCCGTGCTTATTACCCAGAACTACACCGCCATATTCTGGCTGTCCATACTCCCCTACCTGGCCAACATTATTAATTTTCTCGGTTATCCATCCTGGCTGGAAGGGAAGGTTGATTCCTCTGTTTCTTTTGCTGACCTCTGGCGCCGCCTCTTTTCAACCCTGGCCGATTCGTTTCAAAATAAACCCCTGCGCCGGCTCTTTGCCGAATCAATGGTGTACAAGGGAAACACCACCATCACCAAGGATTATCTTCAGCCCCTGCTCAAGCAGACCGCCCTGGCCCTGCCTTTTCTGGCGGCCCTCTCCGTCCAGCGCCGATCGGCCGTACTTGTAGGAGCCGTGTACTTTATTCTCTATTTTATATCCAGTTATGCAGCCCGGCACTCCTTCAGGATTGCAGACCGGCTCCGCGGGCCCGAACCTGCATCCAGGATGCTCTGGTTTATTACCGTTCTGCTCTATATCACCGCGGCCGCTGCACTACTGGCAGGTCGGGAAACCATCGTCATAGCCTGCTTCGTATCCATTGTGATACTACAGAACATCTGGCGCCCCATACTCATGACCCGGATCGACAGCGTCAGTAATGCGGCCATGGGTGCCACAATCCTCTCCATCGACTCCCAGGCCTCTTCCTTTTACGTGATGATATTCGCTCCCCTCATGGGGCTCGCTGTGGACAGAGCCGGACTCTGGCCGGTAGCCGCTTTCGGAGGCGTAATGGCATTTATGATGCTTTTATCAGGGAAAAAGATAAAACCACCTGACAACCTTTCTCCAGGGGTCAATTGATAACCGGGGTGATGGAAAAATCCAGAACCTCCTCCACTCCTTCCCCATTTCGGGATACTTCCATTCCGGAGCATATGGCAGCTCAATATTACCAGGGAGAATCGTACTTCTGGGACGAATAGAGATTATCCCGTTTACAAAATCCAAATCCTTTACCCTCAATGATCTGCGAGAATATCCGACTTATCTCTGACAAGTTGAGTACAACAGGAAGTCTCCGTTGTACCCGGGATCTTGGAAAATCGCTGGTTGATACGGCAGAACCTCTAAATGTGGAAAGGTGAATCCAAGGGTACGGTCACATTGCAGTACGCCACGATTTGATACTACAGGGAATACCATTGGTTTGACTGCAGCTTCTTTAGATTCCCTTTACCTGTTACTTAAAGAAATGGTAAATGTTGTGGAAATTGATATAACAACTGCAGCAAAAGTATTAGGTATATTCCTTGAGAAAGGATGTCTGTGCGAATGAATTGATCCAGATATTATTGTGATGGATGATGACTTAGATATAGATATAGTATTTTCT
>QNBK01000122.1 GCA_003644105.1 Spirochaetota bacterium
ATAGAGGCTTTCCTGCCAGTACTTCGAAGGTGGATCTGAGATTTGAAACGGCACTATTTTTGGGGAATTTCCGGACTGCCTTCATCATGGTTTTTGTATCCCCTTCATAAAATGCGGCAACCGCTTCGCTGAGGAGTTTCCAGGGGTACAAAGGGCTATCCTCATCAATGATTATGTCAGAATCATCGGAATCCGGACGGCTCATACCGTTTGTAACGGCTTCAAAATCTTCAATTACGTAGCGGGCGGAAATTTTCAGAGGGTCGTCATCACCTAAAAATTCGGACTCGGATATCCGGGCAGGATGGATTAATGCTGAGGTTAGAGCTCTCATGGCATCTGAGTCTCTCACCCGCCCCTTTATACCGATTTCCTGAAGTAATCGGTCCAACTGTGAAATGTTTCTTTTACCTGACATGGAGGTGCCAACTTATCAAGGCTCCGGACCTGCGGTCAAGTAAATAAACTAAAAAATCTTAATGAACCGGATGATGATTCCCAAGCGAAATGAGCGGCTCCGGATCCAGGACTGCCCTGGTTCTACTGATACCATTCATTACCCGGGAAGCAGATCCCTGGAAACAAGATCTTTTACTTCCTGTTCAGTCAGTACCGCTGTTACAGTCAGTCCTTCTTCATCTTCTTCATCTTCATGGGTTTTGATTATCGGCTGTTCCTTGTACATGTGCAGATTCTCATCAAGGTGAAGTTTTACAACAGGGTATCTCGGATGAGAACCGATATTCACAACAATTCCGATGGCACCGTTATTCAGGCGGACATAGTTACCCAGTGGATAGAGTGATATTGAATTAATCAATGCTGAAATAACTTTTTCATCGTAAAGACTGCTCATTTCCCTGAGCATCGTCATCATAGAGGTAAACCCGTCAATACCGTTTCTGAACGGCCTGTTGGATATCTGGGCGTCATAGGAGCAAGCCACTGCGATGATTTTCCCGAACTGGGTTATTGATTCTCCACTGATTCCCTGGGGATAACCGGAGCCGTTGGATCTTTCATGATGCTGCCAGACGCCCATGAGTATGTCCTGGGCCAGGGGATTTGCATTTTCTTTGGAGTAATCCTGGAGCATCTTCAGCCCCTGTGCCGGATGGGTTGATATCAGTTTTTTTTCATTTTCTGTTAATGCGGCTGATTTATCAAAAACCTGTTTTGGTATTTTCATCATACCGATTTCATGGAGCATTGCGGCAATCCCCAGTTCTATCAGCCGGAAATTTGGAAGTTTCAGGGATTCTCCGATGGTGAGAGATATTATCACAGTCCGGGCAGAGTGGCTGTAAAGATAATCAATTCCATCGGCCTTCAGATCCGGAAGCCTGAGTACGTATGTTCGGAAATCTTTAATCATTTGAATAACGGTTTTTACTTTTTCCGTTATGGCCGTCATATCGAGGTAACTTTCCCGATTGAAATTGTCGTAAACTTTCCGGGTGAATCCGGCAAGATCTGTGAAAAACAAACGGGCAACACGCCGGCCTTCAGCTTCCTTGGCGTCGTTGTTCAATACGGCTCCGGACATGGTGTCCTTTGAAGTCGCAGCGGCACTGCTGCCGGAAGTTAAGGTTCCTTCAGTCCAGATACCCTTGAAACCCCATGTTCTGAGAGCCTCCAGAAGATTCTCACTTACCGGGGCATCGTCGGACAGAAGAAGAAAATGCTCGTCCAGCCACAGAGGTGCATCGTAATAAGTATCCTTTTTCAAATCATTCAGAGGTATCCGTTTCTTTGCAGCCATTACTTTTATTGACCCCTTTCTTCCGCTCGACTAGACTCACTTCTATTATAGGGGTATTTAACCATGAGATTTAAGTCCATTTTCTGGCTCTTTAACATTGTTGTCATTCTGGCCCTTGTTCTTATCTCTACAGCATCTTTTTTTATATTGGAAAAGGATTCTGCTGCTATGTTCTGGGGTAATATGTGGCTTCTTCTTGTGATTTTTGTCCTGATGATTACTACCCTGGATTTCTATTTTATCCGTAATTGGCGTCTGTTCTCCTATCTTGAACAGGAGGACTGGCCTGCGTTGCTGGCATGGCTGGAAGAGCGGCTTTACGAGAAGGGTAAAATCAACCGCCCTTATGCAAATCTGCTTATCAACACAGCTTTGTCTGTTTCCAACCTTGATGCCGTAAAGAAATTAGAAACTGAAATCCGTCAGAGAAAGCCTGAATTAATGAAGTTTCTGGGCGTTTCTCTGGGTATCCCTGTACTTCTGGAACAGAATTGGAGTGCCGTAGCGGACTATTTTAACCCACTGGCGGAAGATCCGAAGACAAAACGGAGAGACTGGGCCCTCTGGTGCCGGGCGTTGGCCTCGGGAGGGAAAGGTGTTGAAGACCTGATGATTCTTGTAAGGGGGAAGGATCCCTCTGTACGGCTTCTTTCGCTGCAGATATTGGATCAGTGTAAAACTGAATTAACGGATAATCAGCTTGAAGAGCTGGAGAATGTAAGAACCACTTTGAGAACTATCCTGAAAGGGGCAGCGGGGGAGCGGGTTCTACAGCGGTCCAGAGAGGATCATCTGATGGCTGTGGTTCTTTCCTCCAGGGTAAATGAAGTCAGAAAAGATCTTCTTGGAACCTCTTCAGTAAGTGGAATATGAAGAATCGGGTTGTTATCCGGAAAAAAATGACTTGAAATATGTAATTTTGTCTTTTATACAGTAATTGACAGGGTTTTTTAAAAATTACCGTTTTGATGAAACCTCACCATATCTATTTAAAAATGTATTAATAAATATTCTTGGAGCCTTTTAATGAAAAATCTGCTTCTCTCGTTGTTTTTATTCATTGGTACTTTTTCTCTCTTCTCTCAGACAGCTACCCCTCACTACGTTGTTGTCGATGATGCCCAGGCTGAAATTACAATGCTCAACTCACGTAATCAGGAAATGGAACGGGCCAGTGCTGTCCTGGAGGATGAGAATCGTAGTCTGGAAGCAGAAATTATCAGTGGTGAAAAGTTTATTATCCGTGCCAACGCCATGATCGATCAGATCAGTGCATCTGCCGGAGAGTTGTACACCCTCATGCAGTCCGTCCGTGATCCGGCCACCAAAAGAGATCTCCAGGAGAGGATTAATGCCAATCGCCAGTCCAGGTACGACTTGGAAAATCGAAAGCGTCGGGAAAATGAGACAATCAACCAGGCTCGGGGACAGATTGAGAGTAACCGTAGGAAAATTGCCGTGAACCGGGTAAGGGGAAACGCCAATGATCAGCGGAATGAGTTTCTCCAGGCTTGTATCGATCTTTCAATCAGTGAAAATCGGGATGTCGGCAGTGTACTGGATAATGCCGACAGAGTAAGACAGGAAGTTGAACGGCTGCTCAATCAATAGCGGAATAATGAAGAAGAATTCCTCTAGAACGTAAATACAGCCCTAATGTATACTCTTTTTCATTGGAGTTTTGTTATGAGTGTTCGAGTTCGTTATGCCCCGTCTCCTACTGGACTGCAGCATATAGGTGGTATCAGAACCGCGTTGTTCAACTATTTTTTTGCCAGAGCTAATGGCGGATCTTTCATTTTGAGGATTGAAGATACCGATCGTGAGAGATCGACTCCCGAAGCTCTTGAAGATTTGTATTCCACTCTTGAATGGCTGGGTATCAACTTCGATGAAGGGCCGGGAAAAGACGGCGGTTATGGCCCGTATGTTCAATCCGAGAGAGAACAGCTATACAAAGAAAAAGCTGCAGAGCTCGTCAGTTCAGGGAAAGCCTATCCCTGTTTCTGCAGTTCTGAACGTCTCGAAGTTATACGGAAAGAACAGAAAGCGGCCAAAAAAAGCATCGGCTACGACCGTCACTGCCGTGGACTCTCCCCGGATGAGGCCGAAGCCAGAATAAAGGCCGGGGAAAAGCATGTTATCAGGCTCAAAGTGCCTCTTGAAGGTAAAACGGTCTTTGATGATATCATCCTCGGGCAGACCGGCCGGAAGAACAAAGATATCAGCCCCGATCCTGTCATCCTGAAAACAGACGGGTTCCCAACATACCACCTGGCCAATGTGATTGACGATCATGCCATGGGCATAACACACATTATGCGGGCTCAGGAGTGGATTCCCTCAGGCCCCCTCCATGTGCTGATTTACGAGGCTTTCGGCTGGAAGCTTCCTGCATACTGTCATCTGCCTATGGTGATGGGAAAAGACGGACAGAAGCTTTCCAAGAGGCATGGTTCCACCTCTGTTTCAGACTTTCGGAAAAACGGATATCTTCCCGAAGCCCTGGTGAACTTTGTATCTCTTCTGGGCTGGAGCTATGATGATTCTCGGGAATTTTTCAGTATGGAAGATTTATGCAGCCTTTTCAGTCTTGAAAAAATCAACAAATCTCCGGCTGTTTTTGATTACAGAAAACTTGACTGGTTTAACGGTCAGTATCTCCGAATGAAAGATCCTGATGAACTTAAAGGAATGCTTCTGCCCCTTCTTGCCGAGGAAGGGCTGGTTTCCGATCCTCCTACACCAGGGGAATTGGACATTTTCAACGGGGCTTTCCCTATTATCCGGGAGAGACTGAAACTGTTGAATGATGTTGTCCCTATGCTCCGTTTTCTATTTACAGATCCTGGTATCGGTAATGCTGAGGATGCCATTCCTAAAAAGATGGATGCATCAGAAGCTGCAAAGGCTCTTGGTCTCGGTGAGAAACTTCTTATGGAAGCGACCGATGCTCCGGGTGCATCCGATGAGGAGGCCTGTGCCGCCTGGGATGAAGTGATGGATGGCCGATTTCGGGAAACGGCTGAAAAGGAAGAACTGAAAATTGGAGCTATGCTCCAGCCACTTCGCCTTGCGGTTACAGCGAGTAAAGTGAGTCCTCCTTTATTTCCGGCAATAAGGCTTTTGGGACTTGAAGAATCGTTGAAGCGTATAAAAAGGTTAATAGGCGTTCTGGAGAACATGTAATCTCTCAGCTTGCCTCTTATCGCTGTGAAGTGATAATTTACTCCCGCAAACTCAATTAAAGGAAGACCCCCGATGGCAAAAGAAAAAAAGGCCAAGGCCAATACTCTCAGTAACGATCATGGAGCCTCGATGGACAGGATCGTTTCACTCTGTAAACGCCGGGGGTTTGTGTATCCATCCAGTGAAATCTACGGGGGATTATCCGCTACCTGGGATTACGGTCCTCTTGGTGTGGAACTGAAAAAAAATATTCAGGAAGCCTGGTGGAAGGATATGGTTCGTCGGCACGATAACATCGTCGGACTTGATGCCGCCATCATGATGCACCCCCGTACGTGGGAAGCTTCAGGACATGTGGAGAATTTTACCGATCCTCTGGTTGACTGCAAAAAATGTAAAACAAGGTTCCGGGAAGATCATCTGGATGAGAAGGCCCTTGCAGACAAGGTTTGTCCGGAATGCGGCGGTGAACTTACCGAGCCCAGACAGTTCAATCTGATGTTCACAACACACATGGGACCGGTGGAAGATTCGGGGAGTGTGATTTATCTCCGTCCGGAAACCGCGCAGGGGATTTTTGTCAATTTTAAAAATGTAGTTGATACTTCCAGAGTGCAGATTCCCTTCGGTATCGCCCAGGTGGGGAAGGCCTTTCGAAACGAGATAACAACCAAGAATTTCATTTTCCGTACCTGTGAATTTGAGCAGATGGAAATGCAGTACTTTGTTAAACCCGGTACCGAAGATGAGGCGTTTAACGACTGGAAGTCCAAGAGAATGGCCTGGTATATAGATCGTCTGGGTATCAGTCCCCAGCGACTTAGATTTACCGAGCACGGTCCCGAGGAGCTGGCCCACTATGCCAAGGTAGCTTTTGATATTGAATACGAATATCCCTTCGGCTGGCAGGAACTGGAAGGTGTCCACTCCCGGACGGATTATGATTTACGCAGACATGGGGAGTTTTCCGGCAAGGAAATCAACTACCTCGATCCGGCTGATAATTCCCGTTTTGTTCCCTATGTAATCGAAACTTCTTCGGGGCTTACCAGAAGCGTTCTTGTTACCCTGATGGATGCTTACCATGAAGAAAAAATCGGTGTGGATAAAAAAGGAAATGATGATGTTCGTACTGTACTTCACTTCCATCCGGATATTGCTCCGGTGAAGGTAGCTGTTCTTCCCCTGGTAAAGAAGGACGGCCTTGCAGAGCTGGCGAAGAAAATTGAAGAAGATCTTCGCGAGGAATTCTCCACCTTCTACGATCAGGGAGGTGCTATCGGGAGGCGTTACCGCCGGATGGATGAAATCGGCACTCCTTTCTGTGTCACTGTCGATTACGACAGCAAGGAAGATGGTACGGTTACCATGAGGTTCCGGGATTCTATGGAACAGATCCGTATTCCCATTGAAGAGCTTTCAGAGAGAATACGCAGGGAAATCCGCTCGTATAAGAGAATCTGATTAACGGGCTGTGGGAAACCATCGATTGCTGTTTTCAGTAATGTTCCTTCTCATCTCTGTTTTCATTGGAACCTGTGTTTCTGCAGACCCGCTTTATATGTGGTACACCTCCCGGGGAGAAACCGAAATGTACCTGCTGGGGTCGATTCATGTATTATCTGAGGATTTCTACCCTCTGCCTGATTATATTGAAACTCTAGCCCAACGGGCAGATGTTCTGGTTCTCGAGGCAGATATCAGAGAGGAAAGCCTGAAACCCGATGAAATAGCTCAGCTGACCATGAAGAAAGGTTTTTATCATGACGGCAGCAGTATTGAAGATCACCTGGAAAAATCTCTGTATCAATCTCTGTCTGCGGCAGTAAATGAAGCCGGTCTTACTATGGAACAGGTTTCTTTGATGAAGCCCTGGCTGCTATCCCTTACTCTTCAGACTTTTGAGCTTGAATCTTCAGGTTACAGAGCTGGTTCAGGCATGGAGCAGGTAATCCTTAAAGCTTTTACCCGGGAGAATATTGTTGAACTGGAAGGTTTCGAATATCAGTTGGAATTGATTTCCGGTCTTGGAGAGGATGATCAGCTGGAATTGCTGAATTCGGCGGTGAAGGAATCAGGACACATAAAAGGAAGTCTTGAAATCCTTATTTATGCCTGGGAGCAGGGGAGCCCTGAGCTGATTGCCGAAGAGCTGGATCTTGAAGGTTTATCAGGAGGAATCGCCGAACGTCTTCTGCTGCAGCGAAATATTTCCATGGCGGGAAAGGCCGCTGAACTGCTGAACTCTGAAGCCGGAAAACAGACGATACTTTTTGTTGTCGGAGCGGCGCACTTTACCGGAGAGACAGGAATTCCCTCCCAGTTATCATCCTGGGGATTTGATGTGAGTCAGGTGGATAACCGCGGTGAACTTATCCTGAAATAATCAGGCCGCATGTATCAGGCACTGCGGCCGGCGAAATCCTGCAGGGCGACGGCCACTGCAACAGAAGCTCCTACCATAGGGTTGTTGCCCATTCCAATAAATCCCATCATTTCCACGTGTGCCGGTACCGAGGAGGAACCGGCAAACTGGGCATCACAGTGCATCCGTCCCATGGTATCAGTTATTCCATATGAGGCCGGTCCTGCAGCCAGGTTATCAGGATGGAGGGTGCGTCCTGTTCCCCCACCGGATGCCACAGAAAAGTATTTCTTTCCCTGCTCGTTGCATTCTTTTTTGTATATTCCTGCAACAGGATGCTGAAATCTGGCGGGATTGGTTGAGTCCCCTGTAATAGATACATCAACCCCTTCTGCTGCGGCAACGATTCATGCCCGGCGAGAAAGGCAAAACAGCGGGTTTCTTTGGAAAGCAGCATGGCTGCCAGATTCCCATGTTCGATACCGACTTTCCTCTCTTCGGCTACAGATCCGGGTATGCAGAATGATTGCAGGCCTATTCCCAGTGTGGAGGCAATTTTCGCCGCCTTAGTTTGTTTCTTTTTTATTGCAATGGCTCCTCCGGTAATGTAGGCCCGGATGGCATTGTCAAAACAGATGGGCTACACCTCTTTCACCAGTGTTTTAACTTCAACATCGGCAGATTTTCAGATTTGTTCTGCCTCGTTCAGATCTTTAATCCAGTACTCTGAGAGAACGCCGTTTATCTTTTCTATTCTTCTTTCGTATCCTTCGAAAAGTGTCATATTCATTCTACTCCTTTCGAGGGTCGATGACTTTAACCGCATCGGAAAACAGTTCGTGGGTACCGGTGGCCTCAGCAAGAGCAGTGGCGGCATCCATCACCCGGCCCATGGATACGAACTTGTATTCAGACCCACTTCCATGACATAACCTTCGGCCATTTCATGATAGCGGGGGCCTTTGAGCTTTGTCCCGTACATTGTTCCGATGACCTAGCTTAGCCCCTTGCCCTGATCTTCCAAACCTGCCCCGATCTGCAAGCCTCCTTCTGATAAGGCCGATTGGCATCACAGACCAGATCGGTATTCATTGCCTCAAGAATTGTTTTCCCGGGAGTATTTCAGAGGCCATAGCCGATGAGCGGGTCATACCGGTGCACCCTATAGTTTCTTATAA
>QNBK01000123.1 GCA_003644105.1 Spirochaetota bacterium
CTTCCCTCCGGCGGGACACAGCGGAAACCTGAATGATGATGTGGCCTATGTGAGGCTGCTGGACAACGACGGCGCCGGGGTGACGGTTTGGGAATCCACAGCCATACCCGCCGGAGCTATAATTTCTCCACTTTCAGGAATTGCTACCTCGAAAGAAGGCGTGTTCATAGATTCTTTCGTGATTACATTAACTGATGCTCAGATAACAGCATTAGCCATGCCTCTGCGGTTTGAAGCTTTTTTGTACGATGCCCCGGTGGTTACAGCCTTTCCGGCACTGGCCCCGGGTGTGGATGCAGACAGATACTCATACTACAGTGCTGCATGGAAAGGCGATCAAGGTTGGTTTGAGTCATTTAATATACTGGCACATGAAGTAAAAACTTCCAACCTTTCGGTAACAATGCCATTCCCCCCATAACCACGTCTTTGCACCGGTGCGACACGGCCATAGGGGTTTTTTGACCCATACCCGGCAATTTTGACACACTTTTTTTCAACACTGAACAATCTGCTTCAAATTGACACAACAAAGGCAATTAACCAAAGAGTCGCCAGAGGTCAAATTAAATAATTAAACTCTATTTACATACACTATAAACATTTACAATACAGCGCTCTAAAGTTGGCACATTTAATGCTTATAGCTTGGTGTCGATAGATATCGGCAGCAAACTTAAAACAAGCCTTAAGGAGGCATACAATGAATTATTTAGAGATGAACCGCATGCTCAACCAATTCCATACCGGACAACCGGCAGCCGTGCAGAAGGGATTCAAGGTGGATATTGCAGAATCTGCAGAGGGTTACCGGATCGATGCAGATCTTCCGGGATTTACAGCAGAAAATGTGGATGTGAGAGTTGAGGAAAACCTTCTGATAATCGAGGCCGGCGTTCCTGAGAGTAAAACGGAAGAAAAACTTACCTGGCATGCCAGAGAAAGAAGAGGGGACAATCTCAAACGCTCCTTTGTCCTTCCGAAAGATGTGAACAAGGGTGATATCGAGGCTGACATGAAAAACGGTGTACTCTCGGTTAATCTGAAAAAGAAACCGGAAGCCAAACCTTTTACCGTCAAAGTAAAAGAGAATTAGAAGGCCTTTCATTTTCCTGAAAACAGCCTGATAAGCAGCCGCTCCCGGAAACTTCCGGCGGGCGGCTTTCTTTGCAATAAAGGGTTTACTGCGCTATATTGGAACTATGAACAGTCGGTTATTTTCAATTATTACGGTCTTTATCGTTTTTATCTGTTTCGCGGTAATGCCTTTAGCTGCTCTCAGTCTGGATATTGACTACCTCGACGGTACACTGGAATACCGGGAAGGACAGGATACCTGGCTGGAACTCGGTATCGGGGACTCGGTTCCTGAGAACCGTACCATCAGGCTCTCCGGCCGGGGATTTGCCGAGCTGTCCGCCGGGAATAAGAAAATCACATTAACACAGGACGGTTTGTACGAATCGGCCGACCTGATCGGTACCGAACCGGATAAGCCCGGTTTCCGTCAGGTACTGGGGTCTAAATTCTCGTCTTTATTCAATCGCTCTGAAAATGGGCAGAATACCGTAGCAGCCGTCAGAGGCGCCGAAGCTGAATCTGATGATTTTATTTCCTGGGAAGATGATTCAGCCGATTATCTGGCAGACGGTATGGGCCTTTTCAATGAAGGTGATTATGCCGGTGCAAAAGATCTTTTTGAAGAAGGTTCTCTCTGGGAAACCGGAGCTGTACAAAGAGAATGCACCTTCCGCCTGGGCCTCAGTGAGCAGGCTCTCGGCGATCCCAGAACGGCCAGAAAGACACTTACTTCAATCAGACCCGAATCTGACGATCCTTTCCTTGAGGAATACACGATTGCCATGGCAACACTCTATATTGAAAGCATGGATTATCAGAACGCCGATGATGTTTTATCGGTGTTTCTGGACACCGGCCCCTCAGGTGATGCGGCACAGGCGGCCTGGCTGTTATCCGCGTACAGTCTGGAAGGCCAGGGAGACAGTGCCGGCAGCCGGAGAAGCCTTCAGGAAGCCGTAGACCAGGGACCGAATACGGAAATCGGTCGGGCTGCCGCAGAGATGCTGAACGGCTGATTTTATAAATACCCCCTGAACTTGTCATCCAGATCCATAATGCCTGAAAAAACCTTTCCCTGGAGAAGAAATCTCGCAGCTGCCTGGCTTACGCAGATACTGTCCCTGACGGGTTTCACCTTTGCAATAGCCTTTATGCCTTTCTATCTGGAAGAACTCGGTATTACAGATCCTGACAGATTAAAACTCTGGACTGGTTTGAATACCGCCTTAACTGCTGTGGCAATGGGTATAATGGCTCCGATCTGGGGCAGGCTGGGAGATATTGTCGGACGAAAGACTATGCTTATTCGTGCCATGGGAACCGGTGTGCTGATTGTTCTCGGTATGTCATTCGTTCAAAGTCCGGAAGGACTTCTTGTCTACCGAATCGCCCAGGGGCTTTTCACCGGAACAATTACTGCAGCAAGTGCCCTTGTGGCAGCAGGTACCCCCGAGGAGCGCATGCCCTCATCCCTGGGGTTTTTTTCAACATCCACCTTTGTGGGAATTACAATCGGGCCGGCTCTGGGAGGACTGGCCGCGGAATTGTGGGGTTACCGGACAGTTTTCCGGATTGGTTCCGGAATACTCGCCCTGGGTGTCGTGGCCGTTATTGTATTGATTGTAGAGCCCCCACAGCATCGGCATCACTCAGAAAGGTATCGTGAAACTACAATGAGAACTGTTAAGCGTTTTATTACACCAATTATCATCTGGTCGTTGGTTGTGCTGTTTTTCATGAGGATCTCCCGTTCAACCACCGGTCCGTTTCTCCCCCTGTATGTACGGGAATTCCGGGACAATAATATGCGGGGAACGGTAGCTCTGTCCGGAGCTGTCAATGCCGGAGTCGGATTGGCATCGGCTCTGGGCGGTTGGTTACTTACCCGGAAAGCGGATAATGGAAATCCAATAAAATACGCTCTTGTCTATGTACTCCTGGCCTTTACAGCCGCTGTCCCCCTGTATTTATGGAATACGCTGCTCTCATTCTCCATTTCCTATGTAATTGTCTTTTTCCTTCTCGGAGGTATCGAGCCCCTGGTAGTGGCAACAATGGTTCGGGAGGTTTCCCCAGGTAATCGAGGATTACTGATCGGTATTCAGGCAACTGTGGGCAGTACAGGCTGGGCCATAGCTCCTTTCCTGGGAGCTGGAGTTACAATTATCTGGTCTTTAAGGGCCCTTTTTCTTGTTTTACCGTTACTGCTTCTGGTAACCGGGGGGGCCGTACTGATACTGCTGAATACAAAAAACCACCGGTAAAAGCCGGCGGTATTTATTAACTCAACATTCTCCGCAGCTTAAACATTATGGCAGGCCACAAGATGCCCGGCTCCTCTATCCCTGAGAACCGGAGTTTCCCTTCGGCACTGCTCTGAAGCAATGGAACAGCGGGAAGCAAATCGGCAACCCGGCGGCGGATCTATGGGGGAAGGCACATCACCCTGGAGAATGATGCGTTTGTTCTTTCGTGTCAGATCCGGATCCGGAATGGGAATAGCCGAGAGCAGGGCTTTGGTGTAGGGGTGCTGTGGATGGTTATAGAGCTCGTCACTGTCCGCCACCTCAGCCAACTGACCCAGATACATAACTCCGATGCGATCGGAGATGTGCTTCACCATAGACAGATCGTGGGCGATGAACAGATAGGTGAGCCCCATTTCATCCTGAAGATCTTCCAGCATGTTCACCACCTGGGCCTGAATGGACACATCCAGAGCGGAGATGGGTTCGTCGCAGACGATAAGATCAGGTTCCACCGCCAGAGCCCGGGCAATACCGATTCGCTGCCGCTGTCCACCGGAAAACTCATGAGGATAACGGTTGGCATGTTCTCTTTTCAAACCAACCCGCATCAGCAGGTTGAAAATGCGTTCCTGCCGCTCTGCCCCACGGGATATATTATGAGTTGTGATACCTTCCCCGATGATGTCTGTTACCGTCATCCGGGGATTCAGGGAGGCGTAGGGATCCTGAAAAATCATCTGTATCCGTTTTCTGAACGGCATCAGTTCCTTCTCAGGTACTTTGGTAAGATCGGTTCCATCGAAATTCACTTCACCGCCGGTGGCATCATAAAGGCGAATGATGGTTCGCCCGGTGGTGGATTTACCGCATCCGGACTCGCCAACCAGTCCCAGGGTTTCCCCGTGATTAATTGAAAATGTAACACCGTCAACGGCCTTCAGCCAGGACTTTTTCCCGCCGAGGATTCCACCACCGCCGACTTTGAAGTATTTCCGGAGGTTGTTAACCTCCAGCAGGGGTTTACTGTTATCCAACACTCTCTACCCCTTTTGTATATTTACCGACTGCCGGGGCGTCTTTATGCAGAAGCCAACAGGCGGAGGAATGAGTTTCGCTTAATTTGAACATAGGTACAGGCTTTTCCAGACAGACTTTCATAGCATGAGGGCATCGGGGAGAAAACGGACAGCCCTTGGGCGGGTGCATCAAATCAGGCGGAGAACCCTCAATGGGGATCAGTCGTTGTTTTTCTCCGGTTTTTCCCGCCTTGGGAACCGATTGATACAGACCAACTGTGTACGGATTCTGAGGACTGTAGAAGATATCCTTCGCTGTCCCTTTCTCCATCACTGTTCCGCCGTACATTACAATAATCTGATCGCAGATTTCTGCTATTACACCCAGATCGTGGGTTATCAGTATTATTGAGGCATTCACCCTCTGTTTCAGATCGTTCATCAGATCCAGAATCTGGGCCTGAATGGTAACATCCAGAGCGGTGGTGGGTTCATCGGCAATCAGCAGCCGGGGACCGCAGGAAAGAGCGGTGGCAATCATGACACGCTGCCTCATCCCTCCGGAGAACTCATGGGGATAACTCTTTATTCTCTTCTCCGGTTCGGGAATCCCGACAAGAGTAAGCATTTCAACAGCTTTTGCGATAGCCTCTCTCTTATTCATGTCTTTGTTATGCCGACGAATCACCTCAACCATCTGATTTTCGATGGTGTACACCGGGTTCAATGAAGTCATGGGATCCTGGAAAATCATGGAGATTTCATTTCCCCGTATTTCCGAAAGCTCCGTCTGAGATTTCTTTACCAGATCTTCACCGCCAAAGAGTATCTCACCCTCTTTGATTCTGCCGGGATTATCAATCAGCCCCATGATGGAGAGAGCTGTCACACTCTTTCCCGAACCGGATTCACCGACGATTCCCAGAACATCACCCTCATTCAGGATGAATGAAGAACCTCTGACGGCCTGTATTTCACCCAGGTGAGAAAAGAACGATGTTTTAATATTATTTACTTCAAGTAGTGGTTTTTTCATGTTAACACCTAACCCTTCCTCAACCGGGGATCCAGGGCATCCCGCAAGCCATCACCCAGAAAATTGAAGGACAGCATCGTTACGGCAATGGCCAGGGAGGGAAAGAACAGCTGATAGGGGTATGACATCAATCCACCCAGCCCGTCATTGGCCAGGGTACCCCAGGATGCCATCGGTGCCGAAACACCCAGACCGATAAAAGCGATAAAAGCCTCTGTGAACACCGCCGAGGGTATCATCATGGTCATGGTGACAATAATGGGGCCGATGGCGTTTGGTACAAGATGACGGGAAATAATATGACTCCGGTTTACACCTAAAGCCCGGGCGGCCAGAACAAATTCCTGCTCTTTGAGGGAAAGTACCTGTCCCCGTACCAGCCGGGCCATCTGAACCCAGTACACAGACCCCAGAGCAAAAGTGAGGGTCCATAAACCGCGATTTCCCACCAGAACCATAATGAGAATAATGTAGATTAACAGGGGGATGGAATTCAGAAGATCGACAAACCTCATCATGAGATTGTCGGTACGCCCACCCTCATATGCGGCAATACTGCCGTACACCACACCTACCAGCAGGTTCACCAGGGAAGCGACAAAGGCGATTGTTAGGGATATACGGGCACCATACATAACCCGAACCAGAAGACTGCGTCCCAGATCGTCACTGCCGAAGGGATATAGACGATTAGAAACTTTTTTCAACGGCTGAATTACTTCCGGAGCGCCATTCATGGAGAAGGTATAATCGTACTCAGCTTCCTTCCCGGGCAGCAGGTTGTAAGAGAAATCCAGAAGTACGGATTTATCACCATCTACATAGGTGTATTTCTTATTAATTACGTCTTTGTCGTCAAGTTTCAGCCTGTTCAGAATAGTTCCGTTATCACTGATATGAAGAAGCTTGTAATCCCGGGTAAGAAAAACATTGTAATCCGGATTATCCGCCACCCGGTAGATGCTGAAACGGGGGGGGGTATTGGCAAAATCCAGATTCTGATCCGAGTATGAAAACTGGGAGAATAGAGGCCCGAAAATGGCAAACAGAATCACGAAAATAACCCCGATAAGACCGACCATGGCCAGTTTGTGATTTTTCAGTCTCCGCCATACATCCTGCCAATAAGTAAGAGAGATGCGGAGGAGTTCCTGATCCTGAGCTTCCTCGGCTGTTGCAGGTTCAAAATTCAAAGCTTCCATCATCAGCCGCTCTCCTTCTCGAATTTAATCCGGGGATCGATAATTGCGTACAGCACATCAACCAGAAACACCATCAGAACATAGAAAGCGGCATAAAGAACGGTTACGCCCATAATGGTTGTGTAGTCTCTATTTGACACACTCTCCACAAAGTAACGTCCTATCCCCGGTATGGCAAAGATGCGCTCCACAACAAAAGAACCGGTCATCAGGGCGGCGATAGTGGGCCCCAAATAGGTAACTACCGGTATCAGGGCATTTTTTATGGCATGCTTACCAAGTACAGAAAGCTCTTTCAGACCGTTGGCCCGGGCGGTACGGATATAATCCTGCCTCAGTACTTCAAGCATGCTCGAACGGGTGAGCCGGGCGACAAAAGACAGTGAATAGCCGCTCAATGCGATAACAGGACCGACATAACCCAGGGGTGATGCCAGCCCGAAAGGTGGAAACCACCCCAGCTTACCGGCAAAAACAAATATGAAAACGGTTGCCAGAACAAAACTCGGTATTGTAACCCCGAGAGTTGCCATGAACATCACGAAATAGTCGATGGGACGGTTCTGCCTCAGGGCGGAAATAATACCTACAGAGACACCCAGAACCGTTATCAGAAGGACAGCAAAAAAACCCACCTTTGCGGTGATGGGAAAACCGGCTTTTATCAGATCATTTACCGAGGTACCGATTTTGGAAAAAGACGGCCCCAGATCAAAGGTAACAAGGCCTTTCAGATAATCAAAATACTGAACTATCAGGGGGTCATCCAGGTGGTATTTCGCATTTAAGGCCCGCATTATTTCCGGGGGAACCGGTTTTTCCCGGGTGAAAGGACCGCCGGGAATGGAGTGCATCATAAAAAAAGTGACTGTGGCAATCAGGAAGATTGTAAACAGCGAATAAATGAAGCGCCTCAGAAAGTAGTTTTTCATGGAGAAATCTCCTCAGCTTGAACAGGGTAGATTCAAAAAAAAGACGGGCTACCCCCCCGAAAGGGGCAGCCCGGAAATTGCGTAGAACTCTACCTTTTGATAGAAGCTTTACTGAAGTCCAGAGCACCAAGCTGACTCCGGGTCCAATTCTTCACCTGGGGAGATGAGAGGTAGGAATCGGTGTAGTGGTACACAGGAATCATGGGCAGGTCAGTCATCAGAATGGTCTGAGCGGCATACAGGGCTTCGTAATGATCCTTACCGATGGTGGCATTAGCCTTGGCCATCAGGGCATCGAAGTCAGCGTTGCTGTAGTTGGGATCGTTGTAGGAGTTCCCGGTTACAAAAATAGCCAGAAGTCCCATGGGATCCAGAAAGTCTGTAATCCATCCGCCCCGGGACAGTTCAAAGTCACCGGCGGTTCTGGTGTCCTGGAATACGGCCCATTCCTGATTCTCGAGGGTACACTCGATTCCCAGGTTGGTTTTCCACATTTCCTGAACCATCTCAGCTACTTTTTTATGACCCTCACTGGTGTTGTACAGCAGGGTGAACTTCGGGAATCCGGCACCGTCGGGGTAACCGGCTTCAGCCATAAGAGCCTTGGCATTGGCAACTGAGCCGTCATCTATGGAGATACCGTAGGTTCCGGCAGTCTCAAAGAAGTCCTTGCCATTATTATCCACAAATCCCGGAGGTACAAAACCGGCTGCAGGAACATTACCGTTGGCCAGTACTTCGGTAATCTGTTCACGATCGATGGCCATGGTAAGTGCCTGACGAACCTTTACATCCTTCCACATGTCAAGATCCATGTTGAAGTTGTAGTAGTAGGTTCCCAGTAGGGGGAAGATGTAGTATTCGGGATTCTCGGCAACC
>QNBK01000124.1 GCA_003644105.1 Spirochaetota bacterium
CCCGGCACGGCCTCCATCACGTCTGTTGAAACCGCCATCTACACGACGGCCGGCAACAACACCGGCTTTCCCACCGGTACGCTTGGTTTCAAGCACCTGAACACCGCCTCTCCTGGGAGGTGATGCAACAGTGTCTTTTCCGGAAGTGATTTTTTCCGATGAGGTTCGTTCAACGGGGAGTGGCTCGCTTTTGGGGACAGACTTGACTTCCGGTTCTTTTTTAACTTCAGGCTTCTCAGCTTTTGCAGTTGTTTTCAGGGGTTCTTCAACCTTGGTTTTTTCAGAAACTGCAGGTTTTGCAGCTTCCACTTTATCTTTAACAGCCTTCTTCTTATCGACTGCCGAAGATCCCGTTTTTTTCTTTTCAACGGGGGCTTTGTCTACTGCCAGTTCTTTTACGGGAGCAGGGCTTGATGCCTCAACCTTTACAGGTTTCTCTTTTTCCTGAACCACCGGGACAGCTTTCGGCGTTTTCTTTACAACAACCTTTTTCTTAACAACCACAACCTTCTTTTTCTCAAGTTTGTGTGTACTATCTGCTGCAATCGGCTTGGCAGCTTCCAGCTTCCGGTGTTTTATGAGTGTTGCTTTTGGTTTTTTCTTATCTGTTTCTTCAGCCATATATACTATTCTTCCTGCTCCTCGACTTCTTCAACTTCAAAACTCAAGCCCACTCCGCAATTCGGGCAGACCGTCATATTCGCAGTTATTTCATGCTGACAGTCAGGGCATTCGTAAGTTTCAATTTCATCTTCGGCTCCGTCGACCGGCTCTTCCGTCTCTATCCCGTCGTCGAGAACATTATCGTCTTCTTCACTCTCTATAATTTCCACGTTATCTTCAATGATTTTCTGAATCTGTTCAACATCTGAAGGAGTTAAACCGGTGAGGCTTCGAAGTTCTTCATTCGTAAGACTTATCAGAGTTTCAATAAGCTCTATTCCATTCTCTTTAAGAAGAGAAACCAAACGTTCCGGAATATCCGGCAGTTCACCGATTCTGGTAATTTCTTCATCATTCTCCGTAATCCCGCTGAACAGATCCGATGCAGCCCGGGAGATTTCAAGGGAAACGTCCATTTCGGAGAATTGGGCTTCGGTTTTTACATCTATGTTCCAGTCAACAAGTCTGTTGGCAAGTCTTACATTGAGTCCCTGCTTCCCGATGGCCAGTGAAAGCTGTTGCTCCGGTACAATCACCAGTGCCTGACGCTTACCACCGTCAAGAACCACCACATCCTGAACCTCCGCCGGACTGAGTGCATTCCGAATAAAAGAAATTGTATCGCTGTCGTATTTGAGAATATCTATTTTTTCACCTTCAAGCTCACGGACAATCGCCTGTATACGTACACCTTTGAGACCGACACATGCTCCCACAGGATCCACATCCTCCCGGGTTGAATAAACAGCTACTTTTGTTCTGTACCCCGGTTCACGGACGATCTTGAAAATTTCTACAGTACCATCATAGATTTCCGGCACTTCAAGTTCAAAGATTCTTTTTACAAACTCACCATGCGATCTGGAAAGGATGATTTCCAGACCGGTAGGCGCCTTTTTAACCTCGGCAATCATCGCTTTGATCCTGTCACCATGATGGTATTCTTCCCTGGGGGACTGAAACCTCCGGGGGAGTATCCCCTCTGTTTTACCAAGGTCAACAAAAATAGTCCCGTTCTTCTCCCGTTGAAAGTACCCGATTATCATCTCGCCGACTTTATCCTTAAACTCGGAATAAAGGGTATCTTTCTGAATCTCCCGCAGGTTCTGACGTGCTTTCTGCTTCGCACTCTGTACGGCCCCGCGGTCAAAATCCTTGGGGTCTATTTCAATGAGAAGCTCATCGCCGATTTCACCCTCTTCATTCATCTCAAGAGCTTCGGAAAGTTCAATCTCAGAAACCGGATCGTAAAGATCATCATCTTCAACAATTATTTTCTTGGCATAAATGGCAACTGTCTCACCGGAATCGGAAAATCTGACAACTGCATTATCTGAGGTTCCATAGGTTTTTTTGTATGCAGCCATCAGGAATTCTTCAATCGTGGCAAGCACCAGATCTTCAGTAATACCTCTTTCAGATTGTATCAGTCTTATCGAATCAGCAAAATCTGCGTTCATTTCCCGCGGGTCTCCTTCATATTTCTAAACAAGTTTGGCCTTCCTGATATTGTGTATCGGGATTTCAGTAATTTTTTTATCAATTTCAATCAGGATATTATCGTCACCGGCTTCTTTAAGAATACAGTCTATCCACTCTTCATCCAAAAGCAGACGAAACTGCCTGCCTGTGAAGATGCTGTACTCCTGTGGTGATTTAATTACCCGGGAAAGCCCGGGTGAGGATATTTCGATGGAAAGATTCTCCCGGTCGTACTCAAGCTCCAGTCTTGGGCGCAGAACCTTTTGTGCAGCGGTAAGGTGGTCCAGACTGATTCCGCCCTCTTTGTAGAGAACGAGGTTCACTTTGACATCGCCTCTCTGACGGCCGATGGAAATTTCTACAAGAGAAAGCCCCATACCATCCAGTAATGGCGAAATAATGTTCTTAACCTGTTCTTCCGTTTCCATGTTCCTCTTTTTAAAAAGTCATAAAAAAAGAGACCGCAGTGCGGGCTCTCCTAACCTTCTGACATTAAACTGACAAACACATGTTACTTTTATCAATCACAAGAGTCAAGGTGTCAACAGCTAACAGACTAATCTTTACAGACCACCAGTCCAAAAACCTGTCCTGCCCCGGCAGACTTGAGCAGTTTTGCACAGATATTCATAGTAGATCCGGTGGTGCTGACATCATCCAGAAGGACGTATGAACCTTTTTTGATGTAAATATTTGTTTTGAGGCTGTATTTCAATGTGCTGCCGTTAAGCCGCTCAGCTCTTCCAAGGGCTTTCTGAGTACTATTTCCGTGTCTCCTGAGTAACCTTAGTACCGGAACGTTGTGTTTCATCATACCTGAGGCTAAAAGACCAACCGGATCGATGCCGTTTTTAAATATTCTTTTGAATCTTGGAGGAACAGGGACAACGGGCAATTCTTCCCAATTCTGTTGCCATAGATCGTACAGTTTCTCTGACAGCCATTCAGCCATTCGAGTATCACCGCCGTACTTAAGCTGTGAAAGCCATTCCCTCAAGGGCCCATACCAGCCGCCTATGGCTTTCATCCCGTCTACATCCGGCTGATAATCACGGCACACCAGACAGGGATTATCGCTGCCTGCAAGATCCTGAGCACAGAAACTGCAGGTTTCAAGGCTGCTGCGGAAAATCGTATCCTCGCAGGTGGAGCAGGGCCTCATAAAGCCGGAGGCCGACTTGTGACAAACAGGACAGGAGTATTCTTTTAAGATCATCATAGGGTTTAACGTGTTGTTAACCGCAAATGCTTGAAGCTATATGGTATCTTTTAATTCTTCCTGCCAACCCGAAAGAAGTTTTAAAGCTTCAAGAGGGGTTGTATTATTCAGATCCAGATCGGCCAGGTTATCAAGAATCAATTCTCCAGGGTTGAACAATAGCGGGGTGTAACTGTTTTTTTCACGTAAAGCTGGAACCGGCAGAGGGATATTTCCTTCTTTATTGTGATAAGTCAGCAGTTCTTCAGCCCTGGAAACAACGGTTCCCGGTAGACCGGCCATTGCGCCGACATGTATTCCATAAGAAGCTTCTGATGGGCCATTGATGAGAAGTTTCGGGAAAACAATACTATCCCCCTCCTCTTTTACAGCCATGGACATATTCACAAGTCCAGGGTGTATGATTGTTGTCAGCTCACGATAATGAGTGGCAAACATGGTTCTGGGACTTACCGTATTCAAAAGATACTCACAAACAGCCCTGGCAATGGCAAGTCCGTCAGCAGTCCCTGTACCCCGGCCGACTTCATCCATGATAACGAGGCTTCGGGGTGTCGCATTTCTGAGAATGTTGGCTGTTTCCATCATCTCAACCAGGAACGTGGATTCCCCTCTTGCAAGATTATCCGAAGCGCCAACTCTACAGTAGATTCGATCGGCAATACCGATATGTGCCGAATCTGCCGGTACAAAGGAGCCGGCTTGAGCCATAAGGGTTATCAGGGCAACCTGCCTGAGAACCGTTGATTTACCGGCCATATTCGGTCCGGTAACCAGAGCAAAGGAAATATCATCCCCTGAAAGTGTGATACTGTTGGGGACGAAAGAACCGTGGGGCAAGTGGCGTTCGACAACAGGATGTCGCCCTCCTTTAATACTGGTAACCGTATCCTCAGACATAATCGGTTTAACATATCCGTATTCTGTAGCTGTGTGAGCAAAGGACTGGATAACATCAATCTCAGATATAATAGAGGCGAGCCTTAACAACTTTGAAACATGCTTTTTTACTTCATCCCGGATTCCAAGAAATATTTCTTTCTCACGATCAATAATCCTTTCTCCGACACTGGTTATTTCAGTTTCCAACTCCTCTAACCTGTTGGTTGAAAACCTTTCCGCCTGGGTAAGTGACTGTCTTCTTCTGAACCTGTCGGGAACTTTATCTGACTGATTTTTAGTCACTTCAAGAAAGTATCCAAGGATGCGGTTGTACTTCAGTTTCAAAGAATTGATTCCCGTTGCTGCCTTTTCTTCAGAAACGTATTCATTCAGCAGGGTTTTACCATCATCACGAATATGCCTCATCCTGTCCAATTCCTCATCCCAGCCGGCTCTGATTAACCTTCCCTCGGTAAGCAGGATTGAGGGATCGTCCATTAACGATTCAGACAGAAAATCTCCGAGGGTTTTCATCGGAACAAAAAGTTCATCAAGATTTTCTTCAGAGTCACAGAGAACAGAATCATCAAGCAGCGCCCTCACCGCTTCCGACCTCGAAAGAGAGTTCCGAATGGCCAGAAGATCTTTTGCATGGGCCCTGTCCATTGCCGCCCTGGAGGCCAGCCGCTCAAGGTCGAGAATCCCTGATAAGGTATCCCGCAAGGATGCCAGTACAAGCTGATCGTGGTAGAGTTTTTCAACTCTCTGATGATAAAAGCTGCAGCTATTCACATCGGGGAAAGGCTGAAGCAGTCTTTTTCTTAATTTTCTTGCACCAGGAGCCGTTTTAGTATGATCCAAAGTGTGCAGCAGGGTGAATGAATCACCGCCATCCTGCAGATTCCGTACAAGTTCAAGATTCCTGATTGTCGACTCATCAAGGCCGACAAAATCTTCCTCCCCATAGATATGGATTGATTTGATATGGGGCAGGATGCCTCTGTGCTTATCCTCAAGATATTCAAGAATGGCCCCGGCAACAGGAATACCCGGATTATCAGCTTCCAGGCCGAAGGCTTTCAAATTAACAGTCCCGAATTGTCTCTGTAGTCTTTCCCGGGAAGAACTGAGTTCAAAAGTCCAATCCGGAGTTCTGTTCAGTATAATACCGGCATCACTGAGGAAACTGTATTCATCTGATTCCAGGAGACTTTCCTGAACGATTAATTCTTTTGGAGTCGTCCGGGCCAGCTCCCGGCGAAGAGACTCTCTGTCTGAAGGAAGCCCTGTTACCTGGAACTCACCGGTAGAAAGATCGATAAAGGCAAAGGAAAGCCTGTTTGCATCCCCTGCTACAGCAGCGAGATAATTATTGGTTCTGTCATTAAGATAAGAATCGTCAACAACGGTACCTGGAGTGACAACTTCGACAACTTCTCTTTTTGCCAGCCCCTTTCCATTAAGAGGAAGTTCTATCTGCTCGCAGATGGCAATTTTCTTCCCGAGTTTCAATAAACGGCCGATATAGTTACCGGCTGCATGATAGGGAATACCGCACATGGGAATGCCCTGTCTCTGGGTTAAGGTTAGATTGAGTAAACGGCTGACTTCCACCGCATCAGTTTTGAACATCTCATAGAAATCACCCATTCGGAAGAAAAGGACTGCATCCTTATGCTTTTCCTTATGCTCCGTATACTGACGGAACATAGGGGTCATTTCTTTGACACCGGACATGGATTCTAATTGGAGCTCATCAGCCGCTGCAGTACCAGATCGGTAATATCAACTTCGTAACTCCACCAGAGTAAATCAGGATCGGAGCGTTTTAAAACGATACTGTATCCGTTGGACTCGGCAATATACTGAATTTCCTTGAGTATTTCCCGGGCCAGCTCGTTACTTGAACCGAGATTTGCTGCATATTGCTGTATCTGATTGCCTCTTACCCTGACGTATTCCTGATAGTACTGTTTTTTATCCTGGATTGTACTGTCAATATCCAGTGCATCCCTGGAATTACCACGATTTTCAGCTTCCAGTTTTCTCTCTTCAAGTGTCTGAATCTCTTCCTGAAGTCTGCGGACTTCCTGGGCAAAAACAGTTTTCATTTCATCGATTCGCCGAGCCTCTGCCGAATCCGCATAGAACGCGGAAAGTATTCTTGTGTAATCAAGAACAGCAACCTTGGTAATCTGCTCGGCTGACAAGGGAATGATAAATATGAATAAACTGAAAAACAACAATAAGACTGAAAAACGTTTCATTTTCGGACTCCTAGTAAATATTCATATTGAAGGCAATTACAAGATCCATACCCCAGTTCTTGAATTCGGTAAGATCGGGTTCAGGATTCCAGTTGATATTGCCTTTGAGATCCCATTGAAATTTCTTAACCAGATATATTCCAATCGGGAACTGAGGGTTTGCAAAACGGAAACCGGCACCGAGACTGAAACGCCAGTCATTAATATTCATATTCAGAAGTGCATTACTGCTGTCAAATTGACCCCTGGTAGCTACCCATGCTCCCACACCGTCGAGAAATATGTCAAAAGCAAGAATGTTCGGCACAAGCGGGAATTTGAACTGAAGGGTATTATCCCAGAGATAACGGTAACCGGAACTTGGGTCCCATCCACGGCCGACAAACATACCGTCAATGTAGAATCCGTCTCTCTGACGGTCGGCGATAGTATCCGACCAGGGTTTGTCAAAAAGACCGGAAAAGGCGGTATTGAAATACAGAGTACCCTTGAAGGCACCGCCCTTATCGTTCACAGGCACATTGAACATAAGTAAATTGTAGTTGAACCGGGTAATACTCTTAATGTAATCCCGCCGGGAAACCGGCAGCAATCCGGCAAATGTCAAGTTCTCACTGAGGACGAAACCCTTGGTTGGATCGAATTGTAAATCCCTTGTATCCCAGGATAAGCGGAAGGAAATACTATCGTCGTATTTCCAGTTTTCAAGGTTTTCTCTGAGATCCTGGTTATGAGGCCTGAAAACTGTCGGATCGTAATCAACATATTCCCAGGTGAAGCGCAGTCCTGTAGACAGTCCCAGACGTCCAAATCTGGTAACCCATGTGTATCCTGTATTTACACCTGTAGATACATAGTGGGATTTGTACTCCATCTGGTAATCTTCAGGTACAATACGGCCGGCGGCATCGTACTCTTCCCATGTGTTGTACGGATCGGGCAGTCCGTTTCCATCCCAGTCCTGATTGATACGTCTGTTAACATCATGACTCCAGCTGACATCGACACCACCAGACCAGCGTTTCCCCAGTATTCTGGGCTCTGTGAATCTAAGGGTAACCTTCTGTACATCCGGAGACACATTAACTTCAGCTCCAAGAACCTGCCCACGGCCGAGGAAATTCCGGTCGTTCCAATTCAACTGCCCTGATATCGGGAAGTCCGGCCCGCCGGAGAAGGATAAACCGAAACCGATATCCGATGTTTTCCCCTCTGAAACGTCAATAATCAGATCCATCAGACCATCACTGCTCCCGGGATAGGGTTGGGGGTCAACAACATCAAAAAACTGAAGGTTGTACAGGTTTCTGGTACCTTCAATAATTTTCGCCTTACTGAAAACCTCACCTTCTTCCAGGGGTATCTCTCTGCGAATGATGTAACTCTTTGTTTTATCATTTCCGCGGATAATTATATTTTCAATATGAGCCCGGTCACGTTCGGTGATATCCACTATATAGGATACTTCCCGGCGCTCTTCAACCCTTTTTTCCTCATAAGTGAAGGTATTGAAAATATAGCCGTTCTCAAAATACAGATCGGAAACACGCTGATAATCGATCTGGAATTTTGTACTGCTGAATGTTTTTCCAGGCTGCTGCAATACAAGGGCTTCAAGCTCTTCATTCGAATAAATCCGGTTACCGTTAAAAGTCATACCGGCATAAGTCCAGGCTTCACCTTCCACAATCACAATAGTTATTACCATTTTATTGAGATGTTCATCCTGATCGAAAACAATTTCTTTATTGACATCCAGGATTTTGGCATTGATAAAACCCTGATCGCCGTAATACCGTTCTATGGCTTTTAAATCCTCCTGCAGCATTGTCTCAACAAACAACCCCTTGCTGAAAAG
>QNBK01000125.1 GCA_003644105.1 Spirochaetota bacterium
GTCGTTATATTGAAGCGCTATTTCAGCTGTAACTCCGTCACGTACAGCCTCAAACCAGATCGGCTCTTCATGAAGTGGTGTTTTACTTTTATTCAAATACTGAACAAAAGATTTGAGCCCGCCGTCAAACTTGAAAATCCTGTTTTTTTCCTGACCTTCACGTTCGTCGGTTAAAGATATTTCCACTCCCTTATTAAGAAAGGCCAGTTCTCTAAGTCTTTTTGATAGAACATCATAGCTAAAAGCAAGCTCCTCAAAAATGGAACTGTCAGGGTAAAACCTTGTCTGGGTTCCTTCCGTTGCTGTTACCCCGTTAATTTTAATAGGGCTGACGGAAACTCCTTTTTCATAACGTTGAAAATGGGTATGTCCTTCCCGGGATACTTCAACTTCACACCACTCTGAGAGAGCATTTACAACAGCTGCGCCAACTCCATGCAGACCGCCTGATACCTTGTAGCTATCCTTATTAAACTTTCCTCCGGCATGAAGCCGGGTCATAACAACTTCAAGAGCACTGATTTTTTCTACCGGATGTTCTGTTACGGGTATTCCACGGCCATCATCAATAACTTTGATAGATCCTTCTTTTTCAATAAAAACTTCAATTTTATGACAGTATCCTGCCAAAGCCTCATCTATGGAATTGTCAACAATTTCGTAAACCAGATGGTGCAGTCCATCAGGTCCGGTCGTTCCAATGTACATACTCGGGCGCTTTCTTACCGCCTCAAGACCTTCCAGCACTTGAATTTGCTGAGCATCGTATTCGTTCATGATTTATCCTTATATGTCTTGAAAAAAGAAGACTGTGAATCATACCTTTTTACAGGCTTAAAGTCCAGATGAAGCCTTTTCTTCAAGGACTTCACCCTTGTGACAGTCGGCTTGTGGATACTATGATCGAACCAGAGACGTATAATTTTATTCAAAGTCAGATTATTTTTTGATTTTTTATATTATTTATATATATTATATACATTTAAATGTTGGTGAAAGCAATGAGCGGAAGTGACTATAATTTATTCTGGAATGAAACTGTCCGTCAGTTGATGGCAGATGGTAATCTTTCTGAACAGGAACATGATATGTGGTTCCGCAATATGAAGTTTCTCAAGGGGAATAACGAATCGATCACCCTGGCTGTTCCCTCAAAATTTTACAAGGATCAGGTAAAACAGCGTTATCTTGATATGTTGATTAACCAACTTTTCAATCTCACCGGATCATCCCTGAATATCAATTTTGAAGTTGTTGACAGTAAGCCTCCGGTAGAAGAAAAAAGGACTGAAAATAAAACCGGAAAAAAAATATCAGAAATTGTTTCCTCGTCTTCCGAAAGTGTGAGAAAGCCTCACCGCCAATTGAGACGTGATTATGATTTTGAGGGTTTTGTAATTGGAAACAACAATTCCTTTGCCGCCAGTGCAGCCCAGGCTATTGGTGCCAATCCGGGAGGGGCCTACAATCCTTTTCTGATTTACGGCGGCGTCGGACTGGGAAAAACTCACCTGATGCAGTCCATAGGCAACTTTATTCACTATTCCGTGACTGATAAAAAGGTTGTTTACATCACCGCTGAAACCTTCATCAATGAGTTCATTCACTCCATTAAAAGTGAAACTCAAAGTCAATTTAAAAATAAGTATCGTAAGGTGGATGTTCTCCTGATTGATGATATCCACGATCTTCAGAATAAAAAAGAAACACAGGAAGAGTTGTTTCACACCTTCAATGCCCTTTACGATGCTAAAAAACAGCTTGTATTCACCTGTGATCGACCGCCATCAGAGCTCAAAAATTTTACCGACAGATTGAAAAGTCGTTTTGAAAGAGGTTTGAATGTTGATCTCCAGCCGCCAAATTTTGAAACCCGTTACGCTATTCTTCGAAAAAAACTGGAAACTATTTCTATAACGATTCCCGATGAAGTTCTTGAGCTGATTGCCAGAAACATCACCACCAATATCAGGGATCTGGAAGCCTCTTTAACTAAAATGGTGGCTTATGCGGATCTTGTCGGTAAAAAGATAACCGTAGAAATAGCTCAGCAACAACTAAAAGGTGCCTTTACCAGTACACTCACTGCCAATATCACCATTGATAGAGTACAGAGAGTAGTTGCCGAATATTTCAATGTAACTCCCGCCGATCTGAAAGGAAAAAAACGTACCAAACAGGTAACGTTTCCCCGACAGGTAGCCATGTTCATCATCAGGGAAATTACAGACTATTCCACAACAGAAATCGGTTTGGAGTTCGGCGGACGGGATCATACAACTGTTATGCACTCATGTACGAGAATTGAAGACCGGATGAAAGGTGATCCCACCTTGGAACCAACCGTAGGAGAACTGATCCGCTCGGTAAAAGAGAGCCGTTAACTCCTGGGTGAATCCTGGGGATAAGTTATCCAAAAAGGTGAAAAACCGGTGGATATATTTTCACCACTGGGTAAATGTGGATAAAAGAACCCTTGATGAACCATTCATCCCCATATTTTCCCCAGCTGTAATTCTTATTCGAGAAAACAAATAAAGCCCTTATCCTCTTTTCCACAACCCCTACTACTACTACTACTGTATTTAAATTTATTATAAGTAATAGGAGTCTCTGTGGGAAAAAACCTATACTCCCCGGGATTTCTTCAGGATTATAATTCAATTTTCATTAGTCTTACTTGTGTCCATGAGGTAATGTCCCTTATTATCGATGGTATCGTTTTATTAATGTGGAGGCTCACCATGCGGTTCAGCTGTGACAAGAATGTTATTCTTAAGGAAATATCCGTTGCTCAGGAGATAATCGCTTCCCGGAATGCCCTGTCCATACTTTCCAATGTACTGCTGGAAGCCGATGGGGATGCTCTTACAATTAAAGCAACAGATCTTAAGGTAAGCTTTGAAACACGTATACCGGTGGTTGTTGAAACTCCGGGAAACACGACTGTGTTCTGTGACAAGCTTCTTGGAATATTGAGAACTCTTCCTGATGGAGAAGTTCAATTTGTTCAGGATGATGGAGACCGTCTGGCCATTACCAACGGCAATAATATTAATTTTCATCTTCACAGTATTTCAGCTGACAAGTTTCCTGAAATTCCCGAAACCGAAGAGACAGCTTTTTTCTCTCTTCCGCAAAAAGATTTTATTGGTATGGTAGGTCAGACAATATTTGCCATCAGTGATGATGAAACCCGGTATTTTATGAACGGTGTTTTCATGGAGAAGGGTGAAGATCGACTGGTTATGGTGGCCACTGACGGTAGAAGGCTGAGTTATATATCCAATACCCCCGAAGGAGAGGTTCCCGAATTTGAGGGAATCATTATTCCGCCCAAAGTTTTAAATCTCATACGGAAGCTGGCTTCCGGTGAAGGTGAACTCAAGCTGGCGGTAGCCGATAAAATTCTCTTTGCCAGATTCGACAATCAAAAAGTAACCAGCACCTTGATAGATGGTCAATTTCCCAATTATTCCAGAGTAATTCCTGATAGCCAGGATTATGAGTTTCAAGTGAACCGGGGAGAATTGATCGATGCATTGCGCCGTGTTTCCCTGCTGGCCGATAATAAATCCAAAAGGGTGTTTCTTGCTGTTTCAGGAGAAAAAATAACTTTAAGATCCGATGAAAGTGAAATTGGTGAGGCTGAGGAAAGTATCAGTTGCCGTTATGAAGGACCTGATGCCGAGTTTGCCCTGAATCATGCTTATCTTTCCGATCCTCTTAAAGTTATTGAAGAAGATGAAGTCAGTATGAAGTTCACTGAAACCAATAAGGCGATTACCATGGTTTCAGTTCCTGAAGCCAGTTACTTTCATATCGTGATGCCGATGCAGATGGAATAAATATTGGGTTTTCAGTCGATTCGTTTTCATGGATTCCGAAATCTGGAAGATGGTGAAGTAAACCTCGGAGCTCATGATATTTATATCATAGGTGAAAACGGTCAGGGTAAAACTAATTTTCTCGAAGTTCTTTATCTTTTGAGTTACGGTTCTTCTTTCAGAACCCGGATTGATAGAGATCTTGTTGCCTGGGATTCTGATGCTATGGCTGTTCATGGAAGGTTTAATACATCTGAGGAACCGGAAGGAAGTTTATCTGTCAGTTATCAGGATGGAGTCAAAACAATAAAAATTCACGGAAAAGCGGTTAACGACAGAAAAGAACTGTTAAGACGAATTCCGGCTATTGTCTTTGCCCATGAAGATTTTCTTTTTGCAGGTGGGCCGCCTGAACGGCGACGCTGGTTTATGGATCAGACTTTAAGCCTTCACGACCCCCTGTATGTTGACCAGATGCGGCGATTCAAGAAACTTCTCAAAGAAAGAAATTATCTGCTCAAATCCAGAAAAACGGATCTATTGGATCATTACAGTGAACAGCTGGCTTTTGCCGGACTGGCTGTATCAGAACGCCGGGAATCTTTAACCCGGGAATTCGGTAGAATATTTACCGGTCTGTACAAAGACGTTTCCGGTTTGGATACGGATATAAATCTGGTTTATAGGCCGTCCTGGGGTGATGCCCGTTCCACCTCTGAAGTGATGCAGATACTGAAAGAAAAAAGAGAAGTAGATTTAGCTTTAAGCACGACTGGCAGCGGTCCCCACCGGGACAGGTTTCAGTTTATCGGTAACGGACGGGATTTTGCAAAAAGTGCATCCACCGGTCAGCAGAGATTGCTTTCCCTGGTATTACGCGTAGCCCAGGCCAGGTTTTATTCGGAAACTACAGGCAGAAAGCCTCTCTTACTTCTGGATGATGTTCTTCTTGAACTCGATCCGGGCCGGCGCCGGTTGTTCAGGGACCGCCTTCCCGAGGCAGAACAAATTATCTATACGTTTCTTCCCGGGGAGGAAACAGGTAGAAAAGGAGAAGATTCTTTAACATATGAAATGCTGAACGGAGTACTGCATGAACGATAATGATGAATTCAGCAATGCAGGCGATGTTTTAAAAACTCTTTTTGAACGTATTCTTCCGGAAGAAAAGGATGAGTATTTTCACTTCTTTTCAGGCTGGGAAGCCATTGCCGGAAGTGAAACCGCAATGCACGTTTTTCCCAGAGATATCGTTCACAACGTTCTAGTTCTTGAAACCGATCATCCACTCTGGTCCCAGCAGATACGTATGAGACAGGAAGGTCTTTTAAAAATAATTCGCGGGAAATATCCGGCTCTGGAAATAAAACGTATCAGAGTTGTAATCGGGAACAAAACACAGCTTGAAACCAATCAGGATGTGAAGAAAAAGATTAAGCAGAATAAATCTTCTGTACAGAATAGTTTATCAAATACTGAACCAACAGAGAATACTGAGGAAGCACAATCATTTTTCAAGTTATTGGAAACAATGCGGAGTCGGGGTGACTCTTGACGGGAAAGGGTTCCATCCGTATAGTGATTTGGCTCAATGAGCATCAGAAATTGATCATCATCGGGAGCGGTTCAAGCCGTACCCCTTATGGAGAATATAGATGAAACGAACCTATCAGCCGAGTAAAACAAAAAGGAACCGTAAATTCGGATTTCGCGCCCGTATGAAAACCGAAGGCGGTCAGGCAATCCTTTCACGCCGTCGTAGAAAAGGCCGGAAAAAGCTTTCCATCACGGATGAGAAAAAGCCTTACTAGCGCAGAAAGACTGAAGAGCAAAGCGGATTTTGCCCTGGTGTTCAACAATGCGGATATAAAATCCACATACCCGGGGGCAAAACTTGTTGCCCGAAAGAATGGTTTTGAAAGAAACCGTTTTGCTGTCACCCTGGTTAGAAAATTCGGGAATGCGGTTCAGCGGAATTACGCCAGACGTGTTCTCAAGGAAATCTACCGGAATACAAAGCAGGACCTGCCGACAGGCTATGATATTATCGTTGTCCTGTATTCCGGAGATTATAATTACCACGAACGTGAACAGCAGTTCACAAAGTTGATCCGGAGAGCGGGTATTGCCAAAACGGATAGTTAAATGGCTTGCATGGCCCTTTATTGTGCTTGTCAAAATGTATCAGTTTATTATTTCACCACTTTTCCCCGGCAGCTGTCGGTTTTATCCGACATGCTCCAGTTATTCCGTTGAAGCTTTAAAGAAACATGGCCTTTTAAAAGGTTTATGGATGTCTGTTCGCCGTGTAGGCCGTTGTCATCCCGGAAATCCCGGTGGTTACGATCCGGTCCCTTGATTATTCCCTGGAGGAATAAATGGATAAAAATACAATTCTAGCGATTGTTCTGTCTTCGGTAATCATTATCGGTGGAATGACCCTTATACAGATGAATGCCCCGGATACACCTCCGGAGCCTGCAGTACAGACCGAAACGGTGGAAACTGCGCCGGCAGAAAGTGTGGAAAGTGCAGAAAACACCAGTACTGAAGTAACTGCGGCAGAAACATCTGCCGACTCGGGAACAGTCCCGGAAATGGTTGAACAGGATTATCCGGTTGAAACCATTGTTGAAGAAACTGATCTCTTTAAGATTACTTTCTCAACTGCCGGTGCAGTGGTAAAAAACATCGAGCTTCTCAAAGAAGAGGATGAGGGTAATCCCATCTCCATGGTTCTTGACGGCGGCAGCGGTGTAGGTACATTCAATCTGTCTTTCGGTAACCACGATGCTCCGTTTATTACCAGTCCCTTCAACCATAAAAAAATCCATCAGGGCAAAGAAATCATTCATGAATTCTCACGGGATTTCGTCAAAGACGGACAGATTTTTACACTTACCAAGAGTTACCGCATTATTCCCGGAGAATATGTTATTGAGCTCATTGTCACCATGGAAACTCCTGACGGTAAAGCTGTTCCCCTTTTAAATGGAAATGAGCAGGCCTATACCCTGACATACGGTCCTCAGATCGGTCCGAACTTTGAAAAAATCGACGGCCGCTATGAAATCAGAGACAACGTAACCTGGGGTCCGGATTCCAAAAGCGGAAAGCTGAAAAGGGTTACCCATAAAAATAAAAGCAAGCTGATCCAAACCGGTGATACGGTGAACTGGGCAGCGGTTGTCGGTAAGTATTTTGCCGTTATTGTCGACCCGGGCTCGGGCAGTTCCACAATCACCTGGAACGGAAATCCCGTGGAAGGTCAGGACCAGCCCTCGTTGCTGCAGATATCCAAGCCCGCCCGGCGTCAGAGTGTTATCGAGGATACTTACAAGTTTTATATCGGCCCGTTGGATCGGAAAAATCTCTCCCGCTACGATCGTGCGGAAGATAACGCCTTCGGTATTTCCGGCATGAGTCTGGGAAAAGCGCCTAAAACAAGCGCCGTGCTGTTCTGGCTTGAGGGGATACTCAGGTGGCTTCTGGAATTCTTCTACAATCTTGTTCCCAACTACGGCGTAGCCATTATTCTGCTCACCATTCTGATAAAGCTGGTTTTATTTCCTTTTACACACAAAAGTTATGAATCTACGAGCAAGATGCAGGCTATTCAGCCCAAGCTCAAGGAGCTGCAGGCTCAATACAAAGGAGACTCTCAGAAACTGAATGCTAAAACGGCAGAACTGTACAAGGAAGAGGGTGTGAACCCCATGGGCGGATGTCTGCCCATGCTGTTCCAGTTTCCGATTTTTATTGCTCTTTACGGTCTTTTGAACAAGTTTTTTCCTCTCAGGGGTGCGATTTTTATTCCCGGTTGGATAATTGACCTCTCAGCGCCGGAGTATATATGGAAATTCGCCAATCCGATTGACTTGAAAATCTGGACCCTGGAAGCCATTCGTCTTCTGCCGGTTCTTTATCTGGCCGGTCAGCTACTCACCACAAAGGTTACCCAGGCCACTCAGACCGGGGCTCAGAGCGGTGCACAACAGAAAATGCTCACTCTGGGTATGCCGATAATGTTTTTCTTCATTCTCTACAATATGCCTTCGGGCCTGCTGCTTTACTGGACGGTAATGAACTTTGTAACACTTTTTCAGCAGATTATAACCAATTATGTTAAGAAACGGAAAGCCGCAGGAGGTGCCGCATGACATCTATGGAATTTGAAGGCCGCACAGAGCGGGAAGCCGTTGCCAAAGCGGCGGCGGAACTGGGAAGCGAGAGCTTTGATGTTGAAGTTCTGGAAAAATCAGGAGGGCTTTTCGGCCGGAACAAAGTAAGAATCCGAGTCCGGACACTGTCTGCAATTCCCGACCCCATGGCATCCGGAGATTCCTCATCTGCCGGTAGTGTAAAAAGTAAAAAACAAAATAATCGGCCGGCACAGAAAGAAAACAGACCAGTTGAACGGAAAAAAAGAGTTGAAGAACCGGAAGTTGATATTGATCCGCCGGAAGAAAAGGTGTTAAAGGCTGTTTCTTCCTTTGTTGAAGGCATGATTGAGCGAATGGGATATGA
>QNBK01000126.1 GCA_003644105.1 Spirochaetota bacterium
TATGGGTGCCATACTTCTGGCCGGGGGAACCCGGGGCAAGAGAATGGCCCTCCCCTCCTCCCGCATTCTGATTCACCAGCCCTGGGGGGGTGTTCAGGGTCAGGCGGTGGATATCGGGATTCAAGCCCGGGAAATTGTCCGATTGAAAAAAATGCTGATTAACTACCTGTCAGAGGATACTGGCAAAAAAGAGAAAATTATTGCCGCCGATCTGGAACGTGACTTTTTCATGTCCGCCGGCGAGGCTGTGAAGTACGGAATCGTTGATAAAATTCTGGTGAGGGAAGAGAATGGCAAGAGCAAAAACTAAAGAAGTAAAGGTCTGCTCGTTCTGCGGTAAAACCTCTGATATGGCGAAGAAACTCATCGCCGGACCCGGAGTATACATCTGCGATGAATGTGTCGCGGTATGTGACCGCATTCTCACCGAAGAAAGTGAAAATATCACCGCCGAGTTCACCGACGATCTTCCTGTTCCTAAGGAAATCAAGGAATATCTGGATCAGTACGTTATCGGCCAGGAGTTGGCCAAAAAGACTCTCTCGGTGGCTGTGTACAACCACTACAAACGTATCATGCACAAAGGCCGAATCAATAATGAGGATGTGGAGCTTGAAAAGGCCAATGTTCTGCTGATGGGCCCAACAGGATCGGGAAAAACCCTTCTGGCGAAAACCCTGGCCCAGAAACTGAAAGTTCCCTTCGCCATCGCCGATGCCACTACCCTGACTGAAGCGGGTTATGTGGGTGAAGATGTGGAGAACATCCTGCTCAAGCTGATTCAGGCTGCGGGTAACAATATCGCCGCCGCTGAGCGGGGAATTATATACATTGATGAAATTGATAAGATTTCCAGAAAGGGCGAAAACGTCTCTATCACCCGGGATGTCTCGGGAGAAGGTGTTCAGCAGGCCCTTTTAAAAATTATTGAAGGAACCGAAGCCTCGGTTCCTCCTCAGGGCGGGCGGAAACACCCCAATCAGGAGATGCTTAAGATTGACACCTCCAACATTCTTGTAATCTGCGGCGGTGCCTTCGTAGGTCTTGATAAAATCATCGAGTCCCGGGTAGCTCAGCATCCTCTTGGATTCGGTGCCGATATTCGAAAAGTCGGAGATAACAATTTAACTGAGCTGTACAAACAGATGCACCCCGACGACCTTATACGTTACGGGCTTATCCCGGAATTTATCGGTCGACTCCCCATACAGGTAGCTCTGGACAACCTGACAGAAGAAGAACTGATGCAGGTGGTAACCGAACCGAAAAATTCTATTATCAAGCAGTACACCGTCTCCATGGAAATGGACGGGGTTGAACTGGAATTTCTGGATGAGGCCATCAGCGCCGTGGCAGCCAAAGCTTTGAAACAGAAAACCGGCGCCCGGGGTATCAGAGCCATAGTAGAAGCCGCCATGATTGATATCATGTATGATATTCCCTCGATAAAAGGGCTCAAGAAAGTTGTGATAAATAAGGATGTCATCGAAAACGGTGTCCGCCCCGAAATTATCGAGCTCGGAGAACTGCCGGAAAACGGCAGCGATGAGCCGGATGAAGTTAACCAGATTACGGCCTGACGATAAGAGGGAACTGCCTCTCATTCCATTAAGAGAGCTGGTGGTATTCCCCCACAACGTCATACCTTTCTTTGTCGGCCGCAAGGGGTCACTTAACGCATTAAACTCCGCCACAGGCTCTGAACGGGAAGTATTTCTGGCTTTCCAGAAGTCTGCCACCGACGATCCGGGTCCTGAAGATATCCATCCCATCGGTACCGTGGCCAGAGTGGTACAGGTGCTCAAACTTCCCGATGGGAACATGAGAGTTCTGGTAGAAGGACGCTACAGGGCTCAGCTTAAAAAAATCAGGCAGAAAAAGGACGTTACCTGGGGTACGTTCAAAAAACTTCCGGATACCGATGGAACCGGAATGGAAGCCTTGATTAAAACCGTAAAAAACGATTTTCAGGCTTATGCCAAACTTCATAAAAAAAAGCTTCCCAAGGAAGCGATAACAAACGTAACCAAGTCGGACAACCCCGATAAGCTTGTTGGACATATCTGCTCGGTTCTGGAGATAGAAACCGATCGGAAAATCAAGTTCCTTCTGGAAACAGATACTCAGCAGCGTCTGGAAGAACTTTCTGTCGTTCTTCAAATGGAAAATGAGCTTCTGGGACTGCGGAACAACATCTCCGGCCGGGTAAAAAAACGGATGGAGCGCTCCCAGAAGGAATACTTCCTCAACGAACAGCTCAAAGAGATTCACAAGGAGCTGGGCAGCGAAGAGGCCGATCCCACCGGAGCCCAGGAGCTGGAACGGAAGCTCCATGAAATGGACCTCGGAGATGAAGTCCGGGAAAAGGCTCTCACCGAGGTGAAGCGCCTGGCCAGGCTCCAGCCCATGAGTCCCGAATCCGGCGTACTGCGCACCTACCTTGAGTGGATTATCGATCTGCCCTGGGGAAAACGCACAACAGACCGCCACGATATTGCCGAGGCGGCTCTCATCCTGAATACAGATCATTTCGGCCTGGATAAACCCAAAGAACGAATCCTGGATTTCATCGCCGTGAGACAGCTGAAAACAAAGGTAAAAAGCCCCATACTCTGTTTTGTCGGCCCTCCGGGAACCGGCAAAACCTCCCTGGGCCGGTCGGTCGCCCGGGCTCTGGACCGCAAATTCGTCCGTATTTCCCTGGGCGGAGTCCGGGATGAGGCAGAAATCCGCGGTCATAGAAAAACCTATGTAGGTGCTCTACCTGGAAAAATTATCCAGGCACTTAAACGTGCCGGCTCCATCAACCCTGTATTCCTGCTGGATGAAGTGGATAAAATGTCCAACGACTATCGGGGTGACCCTTCCTCCGCACTGCTTGAAGTGTTAGACCCCGAACAGAACGACAGTTTTACCGATCATTATCTGGAAGTACCCTTCGATCTTTCAGAGGTGATGTTTATCACAACGGCCAACAGTCTGGAAAATATTCCCCACGCCCTGCGCGACCGCATGGAAGTGATACGCGTCCCCGGTTACACCACAACAGAAAAAAAGAATATAGCACGGCATTTCATTATCCCCAAACAAATCGGAGAAAACGGCCTGGAGGGTGCGGATGTTCATTTTAAAAATGAATCTCTGGATCTCCTCATACGGGGCTATACCCTGGAGTCCGGTGTCCGGAACATGGAAAGGGCTATCAGTCAGGTAATGCGCAAGCTCACCCGGAAGCTCCTTCACGACGAGCAGACCCGGCCGGGGCGCTGGGTTATCAACAGTTCGGCCCTCCACCTCAACCAGCATTTATCCTCGGTTTTTATCAAACCTGAACGGGACATGCCGGAGCTGGAAGGTTTTCATCTGGAAGTATCACCTTCAATGGTGCGGGATTATCTGGGGAAGGAACGTCTTGAGGACGACCTGGGAACCATGGGCCGTCCGGGACTGGCACCGGGTCTCTACTACGACGGCGGCGGCGGGGGTGTTCTTCCCATTGAAGCCCGTATTTTTGACGGAAGCGGGAAACTGATACTCACCGGTCAACTCGGAGATGTGATGAAGGAAAGCGCCCAGATTGCCCTTTCCTACTTGCGGGCAAACAAGGAAATCTTCGGACTGAAAGCCGATTTTGATAAGAAGAAAGATATCCATATCCACGTTCCTCAGGGAGCCATCCCCGTCGACGGCCCTTCGGCGGGTATCGCCCTGACAGCAGCACTTCTTTCCGCCGCCCGGCTGATTCCCCTGAAAACCGGGATTGCCATGACCGGTGAAGTGACATTAACCGACAGGGTTCTGCCTATCGGCGGCGTAAAAGAAAAATCCCTGGCCGCCAGACGCCGTGGTTTCAAGACAATTGTGATACCGGAAAACAACCGCAGAGATGTTGAAGAACTCCCCTCTGAAGTGAAAGAGGAAATGACTTTTCTCTTTCATGAAAGCCTGGGAGAGGCTCTGAAAGATCTTTTTCCCGCCGGAACCTTCAGGAAAACGTCAAAAAAATAGCTTCAAGGACTTTCGAGGGGTTTTTCCGCTTGAATCGCCCCCCCCTATAAGGCATACTTCATGTGGCAAGGAGGCTTGGCCGTGAAACGTATTATCCTTTTCGTTATTTCCCTATTACTCTTCAGTACTGCGGGTGCCTTCGCTCAGAAATTTGAAAATGAATCAGAGCTGTATCCGAAGACCGTTCCCATTTCCCATATTTACAACAATACCAATGGCTTTCGTATAGATTACATTCGCCAGAATTACACCCTGGGTACATTCTGGGCCCCTATTGAATGGTTCCGCGGTGCTGCCAGTGTCGGTGCGATCAGTTATGGCGACAGCGCTGCATATCCTTATGTTACCTTCTACTACAAAGATGGTGAGGTGGACCACTTCCGTCTGTACCTTATTGAAAACCCCGCCCATGAAAGTTGGGGATTTCTGGATCCCAACGTTGATTATTCAGGGGAATTCCCGCCGGTGGAATCAAAACCTGAAATCAGCTTTTGATTCCCAAGCGAATGCCGGGGGCTGGTCGCAAGCATAGCTTGCTGCTCGCCCATGCAACCTTGCTCGTTCCTCGCTACGCTGCGGTACGACCCTTGTTCCGAATGAGCGCCGGGAAAACATGGTTTCCGTAGAACCGCGGCTCTATCGCGGAACAGGGAAACAGCGGGTTTGCACTGGGGTATGAGACCATTTATTCCAAAAACTTCTGATCCCGATATAACAGCCATTCTCAATGCTTTTCAAAGCCATGATGTCTTCTACATCCTGGGGCATGAGGAACCGGATGCCGATTGCCTGGGTTCTCAGAGGGTTCTGGGAAGCTGGCTGAGCCGCCGGGACAAAAAAGTCCATCTATGTTCAACCGGTCCCTGGAAGCGCCCGGAAATCGCAGATTGGGAAAAACTTTTCCGCAGCAGAGTTCCTGTACCTGAAACAGGAGAGAATCCCCTTCTGGTAATACTGGACTGCTCCTCCCCGGACCGCACCGGATTTCCCGACTCAGCTCTCCCGAAGACGGATAGCTGCGTTATCGATCACCATGTTGCAGGAAGCGATTTCGGCGATATTCGCCTGGTTGATTCTCTCTCCCCATCCACCACCCTGCTGATTCAAAAGTTGATTGAAGCTGCAGGAGATAAACCGACAAAACAGGAAGCCGAGATTCTGTTCCTGGGTTTCTGCACCGATACCGGCTATTTCCGCCATGTGGAACCCGGTCGGGGGGAACCCCTGGAAGCTGTAGCCCGGCTGGTAGAGGCCGGAGCATCTCCAGCAGATACCTTCCGCCTGCTTTCCGGAGGCCGGAGTCTGGGATCCCGGAAACTGCTGGGCCGGGTACTGGAGAGGGCGGAACTGTACTTCGGCGGCCGGCTGGTTCTCAGCTGGGAAACCTGGAGAGACTGGAAAGAACTGGGCAGTGAGAGAGATTCAGATATCATGTATCAGATGCTGTTGAGTATCTCAGGAGTGGAAGCCGCCGCTGTTATCCGGGAACAGAACGACGGTACCTGCGCCATCGGCCTCAGATCCATAACCAGTCTTGATGTGAGTGATATCGCCCGATTCTTTGGCGGCGGGGGACATAAAAAGGCTGCAGGCTGCACCACCAGCGGCGACCTCCAGGACGTTACCGAGCACCTTCTTCAAATTTTCGCCGACCGCCTGGACTGAGAATCTTCACAGGAATGTCACGAAACTTTTCCATCATATTATATCCATATCCCGATATAAAAGACCGGGCTATTAACAAAATGTTAATGCAATTAATTATGAGAAGGGCTTGATTTCTTGACGACCGGTCGTTAATTTTGCTTACGAACGGTCGTCAATATTAATGAAAATAAAACACGAAGAGAAAAAGCAGGCAATTCTCAAATCGGCATTCCACATCTGGGGCGGTTGCCGATACATGAATACATCCCTCTCCGATCTGGCTGCGGATCAGAATCTTACCAAACAGGCTCTCTACCGATATTTTCCCAGTAAGGAAAAAATAGAATCAGCAATGGAAAAAATGGCACTGAGTGAATACGAACAGTATTCCCGGAAACTTCAACACTCACTCTCAAGTCTTGAGGGTGATGAGTTCATCAGAGCCTACACCAATGAAAATATCGATTTTATTGCTCGTAACCGGCCTTACCTCGGGTTTCTGGCATACCGCTACCGTGAACGGAAAGAAGGACCTGAAATTGCCCGGAAGGAAATGAAGGTTTTCGCTGAGCTTGCTATGGAAAAAGCCGCTGTTCCCGGAGTCGGACTGCGGTATCTTAATTCTCTTACATTTATGATGGTTCACCGCAGTAAGCAGGCCGGCAAAGAAACCGGAACCTGGGAAGATATCTGGAACAGCGGATTCTGCGGCAGAACCGCCATCATTCAACCGGATTACGAACAGGTACTCAATGATGCTTCTTCCGTGAATTACGATGCCTTTGCAGAAGACCCCCTGATGCTGGCCGTTTTTGAAACCGTAATGGAAGAAGCAGGAAACGGGATAACCCTGGGGAAAGTGGCTAAAAAAGCCGGGCTTACCAAAAGCAGCCTGTACAACTACTGGCCGGGAAAAGAGGCCATGCTTAACGATGTGCTAAGCAGGCAAATAGTTATATTCACCCGCCTTTTTGAGGATTTCACCGCGAAGTACAGCAGACCTGAAGACCGGTTATTTGCATATCTGGCCTTTACCGGGACATTTCTCAGACGTACTCCGGAAATCCTCAACTATCTTCAGCGGGTTATGTCTCATGGTGTTCAAATGCTTCATGATAAATCCGGTATTGAAAACGACCTTATTAAACCGATGAATTCAGTTCTGGATTCCGGGCTGTTGAATTTACACGGATACAAACCTGTCGAACTTCTCGGACTGGTGAATCTCGCAGGAGTAAATGAAATAAAACATCATCTGATCGAAGGTTCGGTCAGAATTCGAATCGAACAGAATCTGAAAGATCTTTATCTGCTCATTATGGGTGGAATCTCAGCATACAGGAGAACAATGAAATGAAGAAAATTCTCATTATCGCTTTTACTGCGGCAATTATCAGCGGCGCCCTCGGGGCAGAGTCTTTAACTCTCACAGTGGACAGCGCGGTTGAACTGGCCGTAGCTCAAAACCTCGGCCTTAAGCAGACTGGAATTGATGTCAGAACCCGCGAGAGGGCAAAAGATACCGCGTGGAACGCCTTTCTGCCCAGTATGAGTGCTTCGGCGGGGCTTAACGGAACAAATCAGATCTTCACAGATTACGGCCAGGCAGTTCCTGTTTTAGGGGAAAACCCCTCAACACGTTTTACTACGGGACTGAATTTCGGCCTTCCACTGAACGCAGGTATCGGCGCCGGGATTAAAAACCTGGTAGCTGATTATGAAGCCGGTTTAATCAATTATGAAGATGCTCAGAAAAAGCTGGAGCGGGATGTACGCAAGCAGTTTTACCTTCTTCTTGGGAACCAGGAAAATATCAAGATTCAGGAAGGCAATATTGCCCTGGCAGAAAAACGCCTCACCCAGGCCCGGAACAACTTCGATAACGGTCTGGCTCCGGAGCTGGAAGTACTCTCAGCTGAGGTGACAGTGGCCAACCTTCAGCCGGCATACAACGGAACCGTAGCTACATACGACAGCCTGATGCTCTTCTTTAAATTTCTCATCGGTGAAGACCGGAATACCGATATCAACCTCGATGGGAATCTTGAGACAGAGCTCTACGATCTGGATTCTGAGAACCTGATAAACGGTTATATCGCCAGGCGTCTGGATGTCCGGGGGTTGGACAAGCAGATTGAAGCCATGGAGTACACGAAGAAGGGTCTGGGGATGCAGTTCAACACCCCTACCCTTAATCTGGGATATAACTACAGTTTCGGTGGGTCCAGTAATACCTACCCACCTCCTACCGAAGCCTGGTCCGACTGGCAGGATACCGGTTCCTTCAGTCTCACACTCAATTGGAAATTCGACGGACTGGTTCCCGGTTCAAAAACTGATGTTCAGCTTAAGGAAATCCAGGATGGAATCGACACATTAAGCCTGGCCAAACAGATGGCCTTCGAGAGTGCGGGCATGGAAATCACCAATCTGGTGAACAACCTCAATACTTCCCGTAAAACAATCGAAGCCAACACGTCCAGCGTGGAATTGGCCAAGAGGAACTACGAGCTCACCGAGGAGGCCTACAACGTGGGTACCCGAGAGCTTCTTGATGTTGAATCCCGGCAGCAGGACTACCTGCAGGCGGTGCAGCAGCTTCTTCTGGCCAAGTATGCATATATTGCCGGACTGCTGGATCTGGAATACGCCCTGAATACACCGATGA
>QNBK01000127.1 GCA_003644105.1 Spirochaetota bacterium
ATGGTAATATGTCTTGGAGAAGATTCTTTCTTCTGAATTTTCTGTATCAATTTGCTGATTAACTTAAAGTCTATCTTTTTTTCATACTTCCCTTGAGATAAATATCTCTCAATACTCTTTTCCAGCCTTTCTTTGGCAAAGGGTTTTAAAATATAGTCAAGGGCGTTAATTTCAAAGGCTTTTATTGCAAATCTATCATAGGCTGTCGTAAAGATAATTCCCGGAGCATTTTTATTTATCTGGAGCTTCTCTGCTACTTCAAAACCGTTCATCTCCGGCATTCTTATATCCAGAAGCACAAGATCCGGTATCAGTTTCTCGGCAAGTAATAGAGCCTCCGGACCATCCTTTGCAATTCCTGATATACTGATATCCGGAATCTTCTTCAAGAGATACTCCAGTTCCTCCCTGGCAGGTTTTTCATCATCAACAATTAAAACATTGATCATTTTACTATCTCCGGAATACAAATCGTAACTTTAGTCCCCCTGCCCTTTTTGCTTTCAATTAAAAGACCGAATTTCTCTCCATATTTTGTAATCAATCTCTTATTGATGTTATTAAGTGCAATTGATTCATTATTGTTCTCTCCCAGTAGAGTTTTCAACTGATCCACGTCCATACCAACCCCATTGTCCTCGACAGTAAGGGTGATTTTTTTCTTATCCACCCTCGCTTCAACAAGGATTTCTCCACCATCCCTCTTTACCATTATTCCATGTTTGACTGCATTTTCAACAAGTGGCTGAAGGAGAAAAGGTGGCAGATAAAAATTCAGCGAAGTGGGAATTTTAAACTCTACCTTCAACTTGTCAGCGAATCGTGCTTTTTCAATTTCGAGATACGCACGGATTTGATCTATTTCCTGATGAATACTGACTTCAGTTTTTTCCAGCTGAAAACTATTTCTAAAAAACAGACCGAGGTTCTGTAGAAGTGTCCTGGCAGCTTCCGGATCAGTTCGCACCAAAGATACAATAGTATTAATTGCATTAAACAGAAAATGGGGATTTATCTGGGCCTGCAGTGCTTTCAATTCCGCTCTTTCCAGCAGCATTGCCTGTTCCTCGATCATACGGAGTTCGATCTGGGTGGAGAAGAGGGAACCTAGACCTTTTGCAAGATTTATATCAACTGGTGAAATTGCGTTTTTCTCCTCTCTGTAAATCTTGAGAGTTCCGATGACATCATTTCCCTGCATCAGGGGTATTACTACTGCCGATTGAAGTTTACACTGTGAGTTTGTACAACTGATCTGTTCCTTTGATTCGGCAATCTGCAACTTCCGGGATTTTATAGCCTTGCGGGTAAGAACTGTCTGAAACTCCCCTCCTTGCGGATGATGTACAGAACCCTCACCAACGTGAGCCAGAATAGTGCTGTTATCTGTAAATGCGACTGCGGACAGATCGGTATTTTCCAGAATAATCTTTGCAGTTGCCAGGGTTGTCTCTGGATTAAAGCCATGTCTGAAGTGCTGAATGGTTTTCCTGGCAATAAGCAGAACAATCGCAGCCTGATTAGCCGCAACTCTGTCCTCTTCCTTCCTGATGTTGTTGAGAATGGCAATGAAGATTCCAATAGCTATCGCATTCGCTCCAATCATGGGAATAGCGATAATCTTAACCAGCTCCAGCGCCCCATTATATGGTCTCACAATTAGCAGAATGATTATCATCTGCATAATCTCTGCTGAAGCACCAGCTACCATGGCAAAAAACCATTTTTCTTCAACCCTCTCAAATCGTTTACTCAACAAGCCTCCCAGAAGTCCCTCGATAATAGTGGAAAGCATACAGGCAAAAGCGGTAAACCCACCGATATCAATTGCCCATCTATGGAGTCCCGCCACCATTCCGGTAAGTAATCCTACAAGAGGTCCTCCTATAAGACCTGCAACAAATACACCCACAACCCTTGAGTTGGCAATGGCTCCATGGACTGGAACACCCATATAGGTCCCTGCAATTCCCAGAGAACCGAATAGAATCACTATTACAACCGAATCCCGGTAGCTTAATTTCCTTCGGATCAGTATGCGTTTTACTGTTCTTGATTGGGATATCACAATAGCAAAGATTGCTATAAGTCCAGCCTGATTCAGAAGGGTTTTGAGGATTTGGATTGTCATTACTGATTCCCAAGCGAATATCGGGATCGTTCCTCGCTACGCTGTGGTACGATCCTGAGTATGAGCGGAGTGAACTTGTTCATTCTGACGGGATCGTTTCTCGGCTCTCGCCTCCGGTACGACCCCTGATCCGAATGAGTGAAGGGAAAGAATGGTTTCATACCACACTACTCCGCCGCGGAACAGGGAGCTGCTTGAGCGACTCCGGGTCCAGGGATCTGCCCAGGGGCATGTTACCATTCATTTTATTCCAGTTTATTTTGCGCCGGGCCCTTTCGTCAATACAGGTTTACCATAAGTTTATATATGAGTTAACCTGACTATAGGATTTCAACTATAGATTCCTGTGAAGGCAAATATGAAGATACTCATAAAATATTTAAAACCTTACACCCTGTTATTGCTGGTAGCGATAACCCTCCTGTTTGTTCAGGCTTACACCAATCTGGCACTGCCGGATTATATGTCGGACATTGTGAATATAGGGATACAGCAGGGGGGTATTATAGACGCGGTACCCCTGGTGGTCAGAGAGAGTACAATGGAGAGACTCCTTCTCTTCATCGACGATAACGGCAAAAGCAAGGTTCTTGAAAACTACAGGGTTGTTGAGCCTGGCTCCGATGAAGTTTCGGTGTATGGGGAAGATTTCCCCGGAGTGGTAAAAGAATCAGTTTATTTTTTCGTAGACGGCGATAGTGATACCCGTAAAATTTTAAATTCCCTTCTGGGCAGATCCTGGCTGGCGCTGAAAGCTTCGGAAGGGTACGGAGGGAAAATCTCCGGTGCCCCTGAATCAATGAGTCTTACGATGGTTAATCAGGCTGCAGTCCGGCTTGTAAGGGAAGAATACAGGGCCCTGGGAATGAATACCCGCCGGATACAGATGGATTCTATCGTTCATACCGGGATATTGATGCTTCTGTTCACTGTTATTTCGGCATTGGCGGCTGTAACGACAGGTTTTCTTTCCGCCCGCATCGCATCGGGTTATGCCCGGGATATCCGTTTGGCGGTGTTTGAACATGTTGAGAATTTCAGTGCCGGTGAGTTTGACAGGTTTTCCACAGCTTCTCTTATTACACGGACAACAAACGATGTCATGCAGCTGCAGACCCTTATGGTTATGCTGGTAACGATGGTTTTCTACGCTCCGATTATCGGTATAGGCGGTATCATCAGAGCGATTGGAAAAAGCAGATCCATGTGGTGGATTATTGCTCTAGCGGTGGTAATCCTGATTATCATTATTTTCACTATCTATAAAATATCCGTACCGAAATTTTCACTGCTGCAGCGCTTAATGGACAAACTCAATCTTGTGAGCCGCGAAACATTATCCGGAATGATGGTTATCCGTGCTTTCAATAGACAGCAGTATGAGGAGAAGCGTTTTGATGATGTGAATAAGGCTCTGACGGAAACAATGCTTTTCGTGAACCGGGTAACGGTTATCATGATGCCTCTGATGATGTTCATTATGAATGGAGTTTCTCTGATTATTCTCTGGATAGGGTCGAAACAGGTTGCCGCATCAAACATGCAGGTGGGCGACATGATGGCGTTCATGCAATATGCCATGCAGATTGTTTCTGCCTTTTTTATGCTCTCCATGATGTTCATTATGCTCCCCAGGGCGGCGGTTTCTATCAGGCGGATTGCGGAGGTTCTCTCGGTTCAGCCCTCGATAAAAGATCCTGATTCCCCCGGAGAATTCAAATCACCTTTTTTGGGGGTTATAGAGTTCAGGGATGTTTCCTTCAGGTATCCGGGAGCAGCGGAGAACGCTGTTTCCTCTATCAGTTTTACAGCCAGGCCGGGAGAGGTAACGGCCCTTATCGGTACAACAGGGGCGGGGAAAAGCACCCTGGTTCATCTGATTCCCCGATTTCACGATGTCTGTGAAGGTGCTGTATTTGTAGGCGGCGAGGATGTCCGTAAGGTTAGTCAACATGAATTGAGAAAAAAAATCAGCTATATACCCCAGAAATCGGTTCTGTTTACAGGAACGATTGCTGAGAATCTCCGATACGGAAATGAGATTGCCGGCGGGGAAATTATCAGGGAAGCGGTAGAAACGGCTCAGGCGGAAGACTTTATCAATAGCTTTCCTGACAAAATGAATGCGGATATTTCCCAGGGCGGGAAAAACATCTCCGGCGGGCAAAAACAGCGCCTCTCCATTGCCCGAGCTCTTGTTAAAAGAGCCCCGGTTTATATATTTGATGACAGTTTTTCCTCTCTGGATTTTAAAACGGATGCTATGCTGCGCAGGGAACTGAAGACGCAGCTACATTCCAGTACTCTGATTATTGTTGCTCAACGCATTTCTACGATTATGGATGCGGCGCAGATAGTGGTATTGGATAAAGGAAAAATTATCGGGAAGGGAACTCACACCGAGCTGATGAAATCCTGCAGGGTTTACCGGGAAATTGCGGAAGCTCAGCTGACGGAAGAGAAACCGGCATGAGCGGTCAGGGAAGGAACAAACCGGGAATAACCGGTATGGGTATGCGCGGCCCCGGACTCCGGGGGCCCGGCCGGCATATGATGATGGGAAGCGGCGAAAAGGCACGGGATTTCAAGGGTACAATGAGACAGATTTTGGTGTATCTCGGGTCTTACATCCCGGCAATCACCCTGATAATTTTCATTGCCTGTGCATCAACTGTATTTACAATTCTCGGACCGAAAATTCTGGGCAGGGCAACCACGAAACTGTTCAAAGGTGCGATGGCTCAGATTACAGGTACCGGAAGTATTGATTTTAATTTTATCGGCAGAATTATCATCTTTGTTTTTGGTCTGTATCTTTTATCAACAGTGCTGAGCTATATTCAGGGCTGGATTATGTCCGGGGTTTCCGTGAAAGTGACATACCGTTTCCGTAAAGATATTGCTGAAAAAATAAATAGAATGCCTCTGAAATATTTTGACGGTACCAGCCAGGGTGAAGTGCTTTCCCGTATTACCAACGATGTTGATACGGTTAACAGAACCCTCAGTCAGAGTCTTACCCAGATTGTCACTTCTTTTGTTACGGTTCTCGGTATTCTTGTAATGATGTTTTCCATCAACTGGATTATGACCCTTGTCGCTCTTGCGGTGATTCCTCTGTCTGCAATTTTTGTCAGGCTGATTGTTAAAAAGTCACAGAAGTATTTTAAGGAGCAGCAGGAGTATATCGGTCATGTTAACGGCCATGTGGAGGAGATGTACGGCGGTCATCTGGTTATGAAATCCTTTAACGGGGAAGAGAGAAGTATTGAACGGTTCAATACTTACAACAGTACTCTCTATACTGTCGGGTGGAAGTCGCTGTTTCTTTCGCGGATGATGATGCCCCTGATGACGATTCTCGGGAACGTCAGTTATGTGGCCATAAGCATACTGGGGGGCTGGCTGGCGGTGAAAAAAGCCATAACAATAGGAGATATCCAGGCTTTTATTCAGTATGTACGGAATTTTACCAGGCCCATAGCACAGCTTGCGAATATCTCCAATATCCTGCAGCAGACCGCGGCAGCAGCAGAACGGGTATTTGAGTTCCTTGCGGAAGATGAACAGAGTCCTGAAATAGATAATTCTGTAAACCCTGCAGATATTCACGGTGGAGTTGTTTTCAGAAACATCCGTTTTGGATATTCCCCGGATAAAACAGTAATCAATAACTTTTCGGCATCGGTACTCCCGGGGCAGAAAATTGCCATTGTCGGACCGACCGGGGCGGGTAAAACAACAATCGTGAAGCTGCTGATGCGTTATTATGATGTAACAGAGGGAACAATACTGATAGACAATCTGGATAGCAGGGATTTTACCCGGAAAGACCTGCGGTCGCAGTTCGGAATGGTTCTTCAGGATACCTGGCTGTTCAGCGGAACCATAATGGAGAATATCCGTTACGGCAGACTTTCAGCAACGGATGATGAGGTTCTCAATGCTGCCCGGACGGCCAACGCACATCACTTTATCCAGACCCTTCCCGGGGGTTACGGTATGATAATCAACGAAGAGGCCAGCAATATTTCACACGGACAGAAGCAGCTACTCACCATTGCACGGGCCATACTGGCCGACCCCGGGATTCTGATTCTTGATGAGGCTACAAGTTCCGTTGATACTTTGACCGAAATCCATATTCAGCAGGCCATGGATAACCTTATGAAAGGTCGGACAAGCTTTGTTATTGCCCATCGGCTTTCAACTATTCGTGATGCCGATCTGATACTTGTTATGAACGAAGGGGATATTGTTGAACAGGGCACTCACAGACAGCTGCTGATGGCCGGGGGATTTTATGAGGAGCTGTACAACAGTCAGTTTGACTCCCGGGCGAAATGAGCAGGAGGGAGTCCCGGGCAAGACTTTTCAGGTAACTATCCCCACCGAATCGCTCCTGAATATCTCCACCACATCCATTCCCCGGGTCATGGCGACGTACTGCAGATTCCGGTAGAGCCTGTCCTGGTAGGGTGGGTCGATTTCCTTGACCGGGGGCATTTCCGGGAGGTACATGAGCACTACCGGGAAGTCCAGGCCCTTGGAGGAGTGGAGGGTGGAGAGCCGCAGGACTCCCCGGCGGGAGAACTCGAAGTCCCCGGCTTTCACCACAGCCGAGGCAAGTCCGACGGTGGAGAGTTTTTCGGCGATGAGGGCCAGGTGGGCGGTACGGGAGCAGAGTATACCCACCGCTTCGGGGTCGTAACCCAGGTCGGAGATGTACATCCGGGCTTTGGCCGCCAGGAGGTCAGCAAGAGCATCCGGGTTGCCCATCTGATGAATCTCCGGATCGGGACCTTCCCGAAAGGGGTAGGATTCGGGACCGGGGTTTTCCCCGACTCTCAGACCCCGGCGGCGGTAGTTCTCGGCGAGGTTGTGGATGGGGATGGTGTTCCGGTGATTGGTTTTCAGCACCCGGATCTGTTTCTGATCCAGTTCCAGATTTGCCCGGCGGTAAGGATTGATAAAACCGTAGATGGACTGACCGGTGTCTCCGGCCATGATGAGTGATCGCCCGGCGAGTTTTTTCAAGCACATGAGTTCCACGGCGAACATGTCCTGACTTTCGTCTACGAAGAGATTTTCGTGGGTAATCAGGGCTCCGGGGTCGCTCTCCAGCCAGTGGAGCAGCCGTACCCGGGCGTAGTGTTTGGAGTAGCGCCCTTCGGCCTCCATATATTCGGCCAGTTTCTCCCGGATGGCCCACACCTGTTCTCTTTCTTTGAGGTTCAGAGGTGTTTTTAAACCATTCCGGGGAACAGCGGCGTCCAGGTATTCATCTTTACTGATGTTCAGCCCGAAGAGGAACTCCTCGATTTCTATCCAGAGTTCGGCATCCGAGAGCAGCCCGCTGTCGTTCACTTCGGACATGAGATTCCGAATGAGCTGATAGTCTACGGTGTGCTTCGGCTCTTTTTCTTTGAGCTTCTTCCAGAAGAAGGTTTCAGATGACTCAAGGTCGGCTTCCTGGAGGGTGCCCGGTGTCATCAGTTCGGCCAGGTAGCGGTCGTATTTAACCAGGGTTCTGGTGAAGGTTACCAGGGTGGTTTTTGTTGGTTGACCCAGATGCAGTTCAGGGGTTCTGCTTTTCAGGGTTCGGGCCAGGGCTTCCAGGAGCACCAGGGTTTTTCCGGTTCCGGCGCTGCCTGTTATCAGCATGTCTTCCGGGGTGTCGGTGGAGAAATCGGCAAGGGCTTGGTACTGCTCGGGGGTGAGTCTTACAAGGTGTTTCTCATAGTCCCGGCGGGTGCGGGCGGTGAGGGAAAACCGGGAGAGTCCGTCGATGTAACGGTGGTAGTCGGAGCTGTCGATTTCCGCTCTGAGCTGCCGGATGGACCGGAGTACTTCCGTGCGGGTGGAGGTGAAGCGGGTTTCGCCGCTGGTGCCGGCCTCCTGTGTGGGCTGCCCGCCGTTATCAGGGGAGGCGATTTCAAGATCGATGAGCCGTTTGCGGAGTCTGAGGATTTCTTTCTCTTTGGCATCCAGTGCCGGGTGCTGGGTGATTATATCCGCCGAGCGGCTCTGGAGGTCAGCAAAATTCGTCTTTAAATCTGCCAGTTCAGTATCTTCGGCAGCGGACTCCCGGAGCTCCCAGGTTTCCAGGGAACTACGAAGTTCCCCGGCTTCCTTCAGAGCGGCCCAGCCGGTGTAATCCCCCAGACGGAGGAAGTTCCAGGTGATGCCC
>QNBK01000128.1 GCA_003644105.1 Spirochaetota bacterium
CCGCAACTCCTTTCCAGGCTGCGGGATATTCTCGATAAACATTCTGAATCAGGAGATTGATGCCATGTTTCAAACATCTGTCAATTCTTATAAACCGCACATACTTATTGCAGATGACAGCCGGGGTATTGTGCAGCTCCTCCGGTCATTCTGTGAGCATGAAGGTTACCGCACATCAGAAGCGTATGATGGTTTTCAGGCTATCCAAATGACTCAAACACTCCAGCCCGATCTTGTGATGCTGGACATGAACATGCCGAAAGCATCCGGACTGGATGTTACCAAGGCTATTCGTTCCGACACACATTTATTCGACATTCCCATCATTATGTTAACCGGTCTCACGGGCCGTGAAGAACGGTTAAAGGCTGTTTCCGCCGGGGTAAGCGATTTCCAGAACAAACCTGTTGATCGTGAAGAACTCATGCTCAGGGTGCGGAACATGCTTCGAATGAAGAAAATGAGTGACTTACTACAGGAGCACAATCGTGAGCTGGAGGATCTGGTGCAGCAGCGGACCCGGGAACTGGAAAAAGTACTGGCTGAAGTTACCGAAGCTAACAGATCCATCCACGAGGGGTACGCAGAGACTATAAATCGGCTGGCGGTTGTCTCCGAGTACCGTGATGAAGACACAGGTATGCATATCAAGAGGGTGAGCCTTAACAGCAGGGAAATTGCATCAGCCCTGGGTATGGATTCCGGGTATGTGGAAAATCTCGGTTATGCGGCCGTTACTCATGATATCGGTAAGGTTGCCATACCCGACCAGATTCTGTTGAAGAACGGTTCATTTACCGATCTTGAACGAAGCCTGATGATGAAACATACGGTGATCGGGGCTCAAATGCTCTCCGGATCCAATTCGCCTTATCTCAACATGGCCGAAAAAGTGGCCCTTACACATCATGAACGATGGGACGGAAGCGGTTATCCCAATCAACTTTCCGGAGAGACCATACCCCTGGAGGGGCGTATTGTGAGCCTGGCAGATCAATATGACGCCCTGCGGACTCAACGAACTTACAAACCGGCTTTTTCGCATAAAAAGACGTACGACATCCTGACGCTGGGAGACCAGCGAACCTCCCCGGAGCATTTCTGCCCCGAAGTATTATCCGCATTCAAACGCATTCACCTGCGTCTTGAAGAAATATATCAGAATTTTCAGGATAGTCTTACCCTGGAAGATTCGTTAGCAGACACCCTTTCGAACTAGGAGAAACACATGGCACAAAAAGTACTTGCAATCGACGACGAACCAATGATTTTAACAACTGTAAAAGTGATTCTGGAAGATATGGGATATCCGGTTACCACCACGAGCGACTTTGTCGAAGGGGAGCGGGAAGCCATCAATGGCGACTATTCCCTTATCCTCTGCGATCTCCGGATGCCTGAGAAGAACGGTGCAGAAGTAACAAAAACAATTATGACCGCTCGTCCCGATGCCCGGATTCTTATTATTACAGCGTTCCCTGGAGATCCGCTTGCCGCCGAAGCCATTGATGCCGGGGCTATCGGTATGCTTCGAAAACCCTTTGAAATCTCCAAAATTCTGGAGGTTCTTACCTCGGAGGACTTATGAAATATCAGATTACAAAAGCTGAGATGGAGGATCCGGGCTCGTTTGCCGCAGAACTGGAAAAACTCAATTCAGAGGCAAAACGGATTGTCGAGACGACACCCAAAGCGGTGAAGAGGGAAATCGCAAAAACAGAGATGGAAGCTCTGACACGAACTCTGGGTCTTCCGACTGACGGGTCTATATCCCTGTCCCTTGCGCCTGATGAAATGAGTTGTTCGATAAGCTTCTTCCCTCCCAATCTCGGAGGTGCACTCATCACAAATGATATGGTGGCAATTCAGCTGGAAAAGAACAAGATTACCAAAGGTTTGGATTGGAACACGATAGAAGAAACCACTTTCGCGTGCAATACCGAGCTGAGGCAATTTTCAGATGTCGTTATTGCAAAGGGCTTGGCACCAAAGGATGAAATACCCGCTCATTTTGAAATTATCCAGGAGTCTGTAGAAGCTGATTCGGCTGATAATACTGATGGAAACAACCACCGGAATAAAGCTGTCGATCATCGGAACCGCAGTACCTTCCGGATTGTTGAAAAAGATGACGTAATTGCACGCCTGATCCCGAAGGTACTCGGAATTCCCGGTTATACAGTAACCGGTCGGGATATCCCTTTCCGCCGCAGACCGAATGACGATCTGAAACCAGGAAAGAATGTTCATCAGATTGGCTCTGAATATGCCGCTTCCTGCACCGGGTCTATGAAAATGAATGATAAATCCTTCTGGGTGGATGAGGTTCTTGTTGTTGATGACGAAATCGGATACCGAACCGGTCATATCCAATTCCCCGGAGATGTCATTATCAGAGGGGAAGTAAAAGATGGATTCTTTGTTAAAAGCGGAGGCGATATACACTGTGAGACAACTCTGGATGCTTCGAATATCGATTGCAGAAAGGATCTGGCCGTTCGCTTCGGAATCATCGGACGGCAGGACGCGATTGTTCAAGTCGGCGGGAAGGTTCAGACCAAATTCATTGAGAATTGCAACCTTGCAGCCGGTGGTGACATAGATTTCTCTGTAGGGATTGTTCATTCAGTGATAAAAAGCCAGGGACACATCAGGGGCGGAAGACAAAGTGCTATTGTCGGCTCTGAAATTACGGCAATGAACGGCCTGGAGGTGTATCAGATAGGAAGTCGATCAGGTCCTACCAGCGAGATAATAGCCGGTGTGGATTTTCGCATTAAGGAACGTATCGAGTGGATACGGGATAAGAATATTGAGCTGGCCATGAAACTCACCTCTATAGAGAATCATCTGAAGTCCTCACCATCGGACAAGGTGGCCAAGGGGATACGCGAGAAGATTAAGACTTCAATCCATGAATTGAATAAAGCCGCATTGCAGATTCTCCCTCAGTTAACAAAGGATGATGATGTTTCTGTTGTCGTCCGGGGAACAGCATATCCCGGTACCTCAATAGAAATCTCACATGTCCCATATGTTGTTACCAGAGAAATGAGCGGAGTCCGATTTTTACTGGATAAAAAGGCCGGACGCATAAAGGTGGAGAAGATATGAAAGGGTCTTTTGCAATACTCGGTTTAACGATAATGTTCATTTCAATATTTCCCGGTACCGCGTCCGCTCAGATGGATGATACGATTCGAATCGGAGTACTGGCCAATAACGGAAAGGCCGAGGCTCTCGCCGACTGGCAGCCGACCGCCGGCTACCTGAGTGAGTCAGTTCCCGGTTACGATTTCGTGATTGTCCCGCTGGGTTTTAACGAGATAGGGCCGGCTGTTGAAAACAAAGAAGTGGATCTCCTGCTGGTGAATTCCGCAATATATGTGGCGGTTGAGTTCGATTACGGAGTTTTCAGGCTGGCGACAATCCAGCGTTCTGCCGGTACAGCACAAACCTCCCTGTTCGGAGGTGTGCTCTTCACCTATCAGGACCCATCGGAACCGGGCGCCGCAGCGCAGATTGATGACTTGCAGGGCTCCCGCATAGCAGCGGTTGATACGGATTCCCTTGGAGGCTGGCTGAGTGTTGATCGTGAACTCAGACGACTTGATATTTCTGTGAATAGGTTCTTCGAATCGGTATCGTATATCGGTACCCATGCGGGTGTTGTCGATGAGGTGGTGTCGGGACGGGCGGATGCCGGTGTTGTTCGAACCGGAACTCTGGAAAAACTCGCCGCGAACGGAACCATTGATATATCAAGAGTAAATGTTCTCAATTTGAGCGGCATGCACTTTGATTTCCCGAGCCTCATCTCCACACGAACTTACGCAGAATGGCCGATTGCCGCACTTCCCGGATTCCCGAGTGAACTTGGAAAAACCATTGTCAGCTCACTTCTGGCTATACAGAGCGACGGTACTGAAGCCATCGCAGGCGGCTATTATGGTTGGACTGTCCCCCAGAGATACGGTGAAGTCAGACAATGCCTGCGGGAGTTGAAACGCCCTCCTTACGATACAAGTATGTCGATATCGCTTAAAACGGTGGTACAGGAGTATTGGTATCTGGAAGTACTTATATTGCTGCTGTTGATATCACTCACAGGACTCGTATTCATTTATCGTCAATCAGGACGAAAATTACGCGATTCTTCCCGTTTCATGAAAGCAGTTCTGGATGGAATTCCCGACATCATCGAAGTTCGGGATCGATTCGGGAGAACCGTAATTATGAATCAGGCGGCTGAATTATCGGAGCAGCCTCAACGAGATGCCCGGGGCATGGAATCGATTGATTCACGAGTTCTGGAAATGGGTGAAACCATAAAAAAAGACATCAGACTCTCCGATGCGGAGGATTCGCCAACCTGGTCGGTTGTGTTTTCTCCTGTTACCCTGGATGGAGAGAGCCCGACATATGTGGTTGAATCCCGAAGTGACATCAGTGAGCGAATCGCCGCTCATAAACAGATGCTGCAGGAACGGGATCGGGCCGAAACTTATCTGGATCTATCCGGTGCAATCGTACTGGAAATGGATTCCGGCGGGAATGTTGTCAGGATAAACCCCCGCGGGGCGCAAGCTCTTGATTCCACCGTAGAAGATATTGTCGGCCGGAACTGGTTTGAAAATTTCATCCCTCCCGATAATCGTGAACCCCTTGCCCGGATGCTTGCCGATACCTTCGAATCGGAGGATGGTATTCTGGGAGATAATGAGAATGAAATTATCTCCCGATCCGGAATCATTCGGATTGTCAAATGGAACAATCTTGTTCTCCGGAATAAGAACGGCTCCATTACCGGTATATTGAGTTCCGGTGAGGATGTCACCGAACTCCGTGCTCAGGAGCTTGCGCTCAAGAGGAGCGAGGAACGTTACCGGTTCTTGATAGAGACTCAGGGTGAAGGTGTTGCAATTATTGACGAGGAATACGTGTTCAAGTTCGCAAATCCGGCGGCCGGGCAAATATTCGGAGTTCCTGAAGGCACACTTGTCGGCAGATCAATCTCGGATTTTATCGATACCGATGATTTTCAGAGTGGTGAGAACGGTACCTACGAAATTAACATAGTGCGTCCCGATGGGGTTATAAAAACACTTCTTATCACGGCGAATTCATACACCGAGGGAAACGGTGAGAATGCGGGGATTCTCAATGTGTTTCGTGACATTACCGAGCGCAAGGCCATGGAAGAGTCCCTGCGCGAATCCGAACAATTAATCCGGGAGAGTGAGAAACAAGTCAGAATGGTAATGGAAAACGTTCACACCGGTATCATGCTGGTTCATTATCCGACGAAGGAAATTCATCGGGTGAATAGTGAGGCGGCACGGTTGATTGGTCTTAAATCTGAAGAAATTGTCGGGCGAAGTTGTGATGAATTCATAAGTGATATACCAGCTGAAATATGCCTGGAAATGAATGCAGATGAGGACTTTTCCGCCTATGAAAGTATAATTAAAACGGCTAACCGTGGTAAAGTCCCGGTACTCCGGTCTGTCGTTCCGGTGAAACTCGGGGGCGAGCAGTACCTTATTGAGAGTTTCACAGATATATCGGCACAGAAAGAAACCGAACGAACACTGCAAGAAGCACGGCTTGCCGCCGAAGATGCGGTTCATGCTAAAAGCGCATTTCTTGCCAACATGAGTCATGAGATTCGCACTCCCATGAACGGAATAATCGGTATGACGGGGCTGCTTTCAGAAACCGAGTTGAATCCGGAACAGCGGTTCTTCGCTGATACCGTCAAGAACAGTGCCGAGGCACTTCTGGATATCATCAATGATATTCTTGACTTCTCCAAAATTGAAGCCGGTAAGCTCGTTCTGGAGAATATCGATTTCCAGACACGCTCATTAATCGATGAGATAAGCGATCTGGTTGCGTTCCGTGCTCAATCAAAGGATCTGGAATACGCTGCCGCGGTAAACCTGGAAGTGCCGCGGATAGTGAATGGGGATCCGGGACGTATCAGACAGATTCTAGTCAATCTTATTGGTAACGCAATCAAGTTCACTGAATCCGGTGAGATTATCGTTTCTGTCGATGTGGAAACTTCTGATTCGGGTGAAACCTCTCTGCGGTGCAGCGTGTCGGACACCGGAATCGGTATTGCCCCGGATAAGCTGTCACAGCTCTTCCAGGCCTTCAATCAATTGGACAAATCCACCACCCGCCGATTCGGGGGGACCGGACTCGGACTTACTATTTCCCTAAGGCTGGCCGAGATGATGGGCGGGAGGATTGACGTTCAGAGCACACAGGGGGAAGGTTCAACATTCACCTTAACATTGCCGGTTCTTGTACCGGAGGATCAACAGGAGGACTCTGAACGGGCCTACGATCTTACCGGTATCAGAATCCTTGCGGTAGACGACAACGCAACCAACCGTGAAATCATCAGTCGGCAGCTTGCAGGCTGGGGATGCGAGACGGTGCTGGCATCTTCCGGGTCTGATGCTCTTGAATTGCTGCAGGGAACTGTCGGCTCGGGAAAATCCTTCGATGCCATTCTGACGGATATGCAGATGCCGGGAATGAATGGATACGAACTTGCGGGGAAAATCCACAGCATTCCTGAACTGAAAGATATTCCGATGATACTGGCCACCTCTATTGCGGCTAGTGCCGAGAATCAGAAGGCCATTGAAGCCGGATTCACGGCCTGGCTCACCAAACCCGTAAAAGCCGATCAGATGCGGGAGACGATCGCAAAGGTCTGCGGGAAAATCATAACACAAACAGAAAACCGTATGGTTGATGAGGAGTTTAGAATGGACAATACACATGTTCTGCTCGCCGAAGACAACACCACAAACCAAAAGGTTGCGATTGCCATTTTGAGCAAGATAGGCTGCCGCATCGATGCTGTCGGAAATGGCCGTGAAGCCCTGGAGGCTCTCACCCGTATTGACTACGATCTCGTCCTGATGGATGTACAGATGCCTGAAATGGGGGGGCTGGAAGCTACCAGATTAATACGGAGTGATACTCAAAAAATCATCAATCCCCAAATACCGATCGTGGCGATGACGGCAGGTGCCATGGAGAGTGATCGGGAGGAATGTATCGCTGCCGGAATGAACGGATACGTCTCCAAACCTGTTAAACCCGTAGATCTGCGGCGGGTTGTGGCGGATTTCGCGTTGAACCGGAGTAAAGATGAAAATTGGATGAAAATGGATGTGCTCACCGAAATGGTCGGTGACGACGCAGAGCTGCAGCAGGACATTCTGGAATCATTCACCGGGGATATAAGGCAATACTCGGCAACCATCAGTTCCGCCCACAAGAACGAGAAACTCGAAGTGATAGCCCAGGCCGCCCATGCACTGAAGAGCGCATCGGGCAGTGTCGGTGCCATCCGCTTACAGGAACTGGCGCTATCAGTTGAAATGGCCTCGAAGAACGGCAGTCTCAGCTCAACGGCAGTTATGGAACTGCTGGATGGCTCAGCCGGTACCGATGCCGCGATTCAAAATCTATTGAAGGGAGTCAACTGACATGAATGTACTTATCGCAGAAGATACAGCAACAACACGACTGGCATTAACCGCACATCTGAAAAAATGGGGGTTCTCAGTTACCGGAGTGGAGGATGGGCTCAAAGCATTTGATATCCTGAAATCTGCCGAAGAAGCCCAACTGGTGCTTCTTGATTGGGAAATGCCTGAAATGAACGGACCGGAGGTTTGCCTGCGCCTCCGGACTTTACCCGACGTGGCTTCACACTACATTATTCTTCTCACCGGTAGAACAGATGTTGAAGATGTTGTCACCGGGCTTCAGGCCGGTGCCAATGATTATGTACACAAACCCTTTGTACCGGCAGAACTGCGTGCCCGGGTGGAAGTGGGAAGCCGGATGCTTCAGCTTGAAGCAACTCTGGCCAATCGTGTTGACGAACTGGAAAAGTCCCTGGCCGAGATAAAGCAGCTTTCCGGTCTTCTTCCCATGTGTGCCGGATGCAAGAAAATCAGAACTGACACCGGTTACTGGTCTGAGGTTGAAGAATACATGATGGGTCATTCGGATTTAACCTTCAGTCACGGCCTGTGTCCGGAATGCATCGTTAAATATTACCCGGACTATGCAGATAAAATTAACAAGAAATAGTTATCAATACAGGCTGCTACAGAACCCGGCTGGATGAGGAATTTTCCAACTGACGAAACGGCTGCTGAATCGTGCCTACTCAGCAATCACTACAGTAGAAAGATGTACAATAGAGCTCTGAATATGAGCCGTCTTGTATCCAATAAATGGTATCATACCCCAGGGCAGAGCC
>QNBK01000129.1 GCA_003644105.1 Spirochaetota bacterium
CAGATCGTGGATGTTGGTAACTTCAATCCGATCCTGAAAAACACTTACCCTTCTCTGTTCCTGAAAATGGTTCAGAATATCCCTGCAGCGGTCGGGACTCATTCCCGCCCAGTGGGCAATATCCGCCACTGAATGGTTGAACATTCTTTTACCGCTGTCTTCATCGGTATCCTCAGGATCCAGACCTTCGGCCAGCATTACAAAAACATCCGCCACCCGGGCATGTTCGTCAGAGAGCGTGAGTATGGCAAAACGCCGCTTCTGATCGTAGATTCTTTTGGCAAAGAGACTCAGGAGTTTTAAAGCCATCTGGGGATTCCCGATCATCAGAACTTCAAAATTGTTCCGGTTGAACTCCAGCAGCTTACAGTCGTCTATAGCAATGATGGATGCCGATCTGGGGGCATTTTCCAGCAGCGCCATCTCACCGAAAAACTCTCCGGGCTTGAGTATGTCGATGGTTTTTTCAATATTGCCGAAGATTTTTACAATCTTTACCCGCCCGGACTGGATAAGATAAAAGGAATCGCCGGGCTCATACTCACAAAAAACGATCTGACCGGCTTTGAAGATTTTGGCAAACCTCTCGAATTGAGAAAGATCCAGACTCATAGGGAGCCACCTCCCAGATCCCGGATTTTTTTAAGTACCTGGCGATAAAGAGAACCGCCTTCGGGAACCAGCTGTCCGGCTTTTTTAAAAAAACCGAGGGCTTTCTGCTCATCTCCCATCTGCTCATGACTCAAACCCATATAGTAAATAGCCTCGCCCAGATAGGGATGTTTGGGATATTTACGGATTACTGAAGCCAGCTGCTTTGTCGCATCTTTGAACATATCCAGGTAATACAGACAGCATCCTACACGGAAATCAACATAAGCCAGATGTTCAGGTTCCCTTTCATCCTTTATCAGAGAGAGAAAACCTCTCATGGCATCTTTGTAACGGCCGAGTTTGTAGTGGTTGTTAATCTCGACAAAAGTCATCACCGAGTAATCTGTCCCGGCATCTCTTTCTTCACTCAGCCCTTCCACAACATCATTCTGAGCGGCATCCGCCTCACCGGCCTTCAATGTTGCCTGGGGTGCATAAATACCGCTGGGCCAATGATTAAGATATCTTTTAAAGGCCTGTGATGCCTGAGGATACTGTTGTTCTTTCAGATAGTACTCACCCACAGCAAACACACCGGCTTCCTGACTGGTATTGATACGGTCGGTAGAGAGCAGGCTTTGAACCTGGTGATGTATTCGCCGCAGCTGCGTGGAAAATACCTGCAGCATCTTCATCAGGATGCGCGGATTACCCGAAACGAACTTTTCAAACTCGGGGATTGAAAAATGAATAACGGTACAATCGGTAACCGCCATTGCCGTTTCATCATGGGAATTTCTTCCCAATGCCGCTTTCACTCCGAAGAACTCACCGGTTTTGATCGGCTCACGAATCTCGGCCCCGGTTTCAAGGTCTTCATAACTGAGTTCAACTTTCCCCTCTTTAAGAATGGGGATTCCATCGGCTTTGTCGCCCTGGAAGTAGATAATTGCATTTGCTCGATAGAAGACAGGTTTAGGCAAAAAAAACTCCCTTAGTCTTATCCACAAGAATACGCACCACCGCATAGGCCTGTCAACAATTCCTTTGCCTGTGTATTCTTAAGATTATGATCGACCTTCACACCCATTCGAATGCCAGCGATGGTGAACTATCACCTTCGGAATTGGTTAAGCTGGCAGGCGAAACGGGTATCACAGCATTGGCATTAACAGACCACGATACCATGTCCGGCTTATCAGAAGCCGAAAAGACGGCAAAAAACCTCGGGATGAGATTTATTCCCGGTGTGGAAACTGAAGTTGACTTCGAACCCGGCGAATTTCACATCCTGGGTTTGAATATGAAAAAATACCCCGACGGCCCTCTGGAAGATTTTCTCGAAGAAATCAGACGTCGCCGTGTGAGCAGGAATCAGGAAATGATCGCCCTGATGAAGGCTGAAGGTTTAGAGATTACCCTGGATAAACTTGATAAAATCGCCGGAGGGGAAATTACAGGACGTATGCACTTCGCCCGCTGGCTTATCAACCGGGGAGATGCCAAAAATGTACCGGACTGTTTTGAAAAATGGCTGGGGCCCGGCTGCCCATTTTACGTTCCCAAACATCGCCCGATGCTGGAAGATGCAATCAGGGCCATTCATGCTTCCGAGGGGAAGGCGGTAATCGCCCACCCGATGTCTTTATGGATATCCTGGGGCCGTCTTGGAACGTACATGTCCATATGGAAGGAACAGGGACTCGACGGCATTGAGGCACGTCATTCAGGTGCATCCCGCCGGGAAGCCGTAAGATTAAAAGAACTGGCAGATAAAAACGACATGTTCATCACCGGAGGTTCAGACTTCCACGGTTCCGGTCGACCGGACAGGCGCCTGGGTTACGGTCCCTCGGGAATACCCCTGGAAGACAATCTGTTGAGTGCCTTCGGCGATGCTTAGAAACATTTTTCTTTCAACTGCTCTCATTCTTGCTGCTGGAAATATCCTCGTTTTCGCCGACTATCCGCTGATTCAGTACACCATTGAATCAAGAGACCCCCTTTACAGTCAGCAGCAGCAGGATGTGGAACTCTGGTATTCAGGGACCAGGGATTTACCTCCGCTGATGATATACCGGTATTTACCCCGGAGTTCGGAAAATCTTTTTTCGGTTGCCGCAGCCTTCAACCTGCCTTATGACAGCATCGCAACCCTCAACGGATGGGATGCTCCTGGACTGCTGAGTTCGGAAAAAGAAGTCCTTATCCCGAACATTCCCGGGTTGTTTGTGCCTGAAAAACCCGAGGGGAACTGGCAGAGGGTATTAGCCGATAATTCCAGGACTTCCGAACCTGTCAATATCAAAGTCAGCTCAACAACCGGAGAAACAAAACCGTTTAAGTTTTTCCCCGGGGAAAAGTTCACTTCGGCTGAACGGATCAGGTTCCTGGGCAGTCTGTTTTCCGCACCCTTGAGAGATGTAAAAATCACCTCTCCCTACGGCTACCGCTCCAATCCCTTTAGCGGGGGCTTAAGTTTCCATCCCGGTGTAGATCTGAGAGCCGGCATGAACACTCCTGTCTTTGCAGCCCGGGATGGAATTGTAAAAGATACCGGAACATTGGAAATTTATGGACATTTCATTATAATAGATCATGATGGCGGTTATCAGTCGGTCTATGCTCATTTAAATGAGGTGCTTGTATCTACAGGAGAGACCATAAACGCTGGAGATAGAATTGCCCTGTCAGGGGATTCAGGCATTTCAACGGGTCCGCACCTGCATTTTGAGATTCGCCGGGATGGGAAGCCTGTTGATCCATCCAGACTGACATCTTTTTATAATTAATTTTTTCGATGGGAACAGTGGAGAACTATGAAACAGAATCAATTCACAGGCCGTTATGCCGGAGTTATCTCAGCAATATTACTAGCCTCCCTGATAACTGTATCTGCCCGGGGAGAAAATATCCGGGGTGAGATTGCAGGAACACCACAAATCGGCGGACCGGAAATCGTTTTTAATCCTGAAGATATTGTTATTGTTGATACGGGTACCATTCCTGCATTTCAGGAAGGTATCGAGCTCCGCCTTGAGATACCTGAAGCTCTCAACAGATATCAGAACAGTTTTGCTTTACTGATATTCAGGGATATAACACCCTCCCCCAGCCCGGATAACCTCAGTTACAGTGGAACCCGGGCCTATATGAGATTACTGCCCTCCCGTACTTCAGCATTTATCCGAATACCATTTACCGAAAACCATGGTATTTCAGGCGATGCTCTTACCGACGTCCTTCCGGTTCCTGTCAGCCAGGAGCAGTTTCCCCTGCTGGTAACTGTATTGCCGGTAATGAAGGGAATCCCGGACTCCGCATTTCAGCAGAAACTGAGCATCACCGTTGTTCCCTTATGGAAAGATGAGGGATCCCTGACTGTGAGTGTTGCCAACCCATCAGGAAACCCTGAAGAAATTGTTAATATCACTGTTGACGGTGCTGAGGTGACTCCCGGTGAAGAAACAATTTTTTCTGCGGGAATCCACAGGGTTCGGATCAGCAGCAGCCATGCACCTACAGTTGAAAAAACCATAGCAATCGAACCGGGAGAAGTACTCACCCTGAATCTTTCTTTGGATTACCGGCCGCCTGAAATAACGGTGAGCATTCCCGAAGGTGCGTTTATACTTCTGGATGGAGAAGCTGTGGAGACGAAAGAATCTCTGGCTGTACTGGAAACAGTTCCCGGCGACCACATCATCACCTACAGCCTTGGAAATCTCGAGGTGAACCGACATTTTACGGTTCGACCCGGCGGAAAAGTTAGAATCAACCTCATTATCGATATTGAGATTGTTGATGTCGGAGAAGGCTCGGGCAGTGAATACGGGGTTGGGGACGGCTGAATAAATAGCTGGATTTTTCATTGAGTTAAGTTTTAATGAGAATTGTGCGATAATCATGGTGTCGGCTCATTCGGGATAGTACCCCTCCCAGTTCACTATGTCGGTGACCGACCCCTCTAGCAGGGTGGCCGGTCCTTCCAGACCGGCCTTTTCTTTACCCATGCGTCCTTGACAAGCCATCCCCTCAAACGTACGGTATGATTCATGCATTTTACCGGGAAACGACGGACAGTCGTTCTGCTCTTCGCGGGCTTATTATTTGCCGTAGCTGCTGCCCTGGGCACCGCCCTCGGGTTGAGTCTGGCAGCCAATCAGAACACTCGGAACATGGATGAAATCATGGCCTCCCGGCCAGCTATTCCTTCCCGGCTTCTCGATATCAACGGAGAACTTATAACCGAGTTTTTCTCTGATGAAAAAAGGGACATAATCCCCATCACCTCTCTGCCTGAGAACCAGATATACGCCCTGTTAACCAGAGAAGATGCACCATTTTACAAGCATACCGGTGTTTCTATAGGCGGACTGGTCCGTGCGGTTATCAACAATGCCCTTTACGTGATAACCAACAAAGGTTATTTTTCAGGATTCAGTACCCTGACGATGCAGGTAGCCGGGGCAAGACATGCCGACCGGACGGATATCTCTGTAAGCCGTAAACTCAAGGAAATCTGGTGGTCATACCAGCTGGAAAGGCGGTTTACCAAAGAAGAGATACTGGAGCAGTACTTGAATTCTGTATATTTCGGGCATAACACCTACGGGGTGGAAGCCGCCAGTCAGTTCTTTTTCGGACATTCAGCGGTGGAAAACTCTCCAGCCGAAGCAGTTATGCTGGTAATTCAGCTGGCCGGATCCGGTCTTTATTCCCCCATCATCAAGCCGGATGCCGCCCGGGGCAGACAGAGGGAAATTCTCAATCAGATGGTATCCGCCGGACACATCAGCCCGGAAGAGGCTGATACATCTTTCAACAATTACTGGAGTAATTTTGATTGGTCCAGGTCGGCATCGGACTCACCGTATTTCAACCGTCTGGCGAATGATAAAGCACCGTATTTCAGTGAGTATATCAGGACAAATATTGAGCAGTACCTCTTTGGACAACAGGATATTTACCGCGACGGATACACTATACACACAACCCTGAATCTGGATTTTCAGAGAGAAGCGGATAAAGAAGTATCCCAGGGCCTGATTCAATGGAACCAGTCATACAGATACGACCGGGATACAAAAACGGACTACGCTTCAAGCGATCTGGTTCAAACCATCGATCTGATATCCCTTGTTTTTAATATTCCTGAAATCCGGGTGGCCGGGGCACAGGAAAAACGCCGGGCCGAAGAGTATTTTGAAAATAAGCTGGCTCCGGTAATGGATATGATGGCCATGACATTCGGCCTGACTGACCTTAAATCCCTGACAACTATTACTTACAAAAAAACTCGATCGAATACCCGGATGAATAATGTTGAAACGGCATTGATAACACTGGGAAACGACAACGGGTACATTCTGGCGATGATCGGCGGAAGTGAGTTCAATAGAAACAACCAGTTCAACCGGGCCATGGATGCCAAGGTGATGCCGGGTTCTGCCTTTAAACCCCTGTACTACTCGGCTGCAATCAGCTCCGGGATTGTAACCCCGGCTACCCGCATTTATGACAGTCCCAGGGTGTTCATCAGCCCGGATGGTACACCGTATGTTCCGGGGAACTATGCCGGACGTTGGGCAGGGTATGTTCTTGTAAGGGATGCCCTGGCAAGGTCGCTGAACATACCCGCCCTTACGGTTCTTGAGAAAATCGGTTTTGATGCTGCCATCAGCAGATCAGCCGCCCTTCTGGGAATTACAGATCCTCAGGAAATCGGTGAAACCTTCGACCGTGTCTATCCTCTGGGCCTTGGAACCCTCAGTATAGCTCCCATCAGACTGGCCAGAGCCTATGCCACCATAGCCAACCGGGGTAGAGCAGTGGAACCTATCGCCATCAGATATATTGAAGACCGTGACGGGAATATCATTGTAAATCCTGAACGTGAACTCCGGGAATCCCAGGAAAAACGGGATATTCAGATAATGTCGCCCCAGGCGGCATTTATCATGACCAGCATGCTGCAGACCACCGTAGCCCGGGGTACCCTGGCCTATGCCAGAAGAACTGTTGACGGATTTGACGGCATGCCGATCGCTGGTAAAACCGGAACAACCCAGAACTGGACGGATGCATGGACCATGGGGTTTTCACCCTACTACACCACAGCAATCTGGATTGGATTTGATAAACGTGGTAACTCACTGGGACGTTATCAGACCGGTGCAACTTCCACAGGTCCGGTCTGGGCCCGCTATATGAAAGCAATCCACAAAGACCTGCCCAGAATTGACTTTCCCCGGCCGGAGACAGGTATTGTTGAAGTGAGAATTGATAAAAGAACCGGTATGCTTCCCGATGACGATACCCCGGAGGATCAGCTCAGAGATGAGATTTTCATTGCCGGTACCGAGCCGAAAACCCGGAGTAATATGGCGGCATTCGAAAAGGATCGTGATGAAGAGCAGATAATAAAAATTTCTGTTGACTCATCCCTGACAAATTTGAATGACGACGGCAGCAGCAGTGCCGCATTTACCAGGGATTTATTTTCTGAGCTCGGACTGGACCCGCTCTATCTGGACGGCGGCAGTTCCCCGAACCGCACTAACAACGGCTCAGACAACAGCAGCAATACCTCCAGTATTCTGGATTAAATCCTATTTCAGACTGGCCTTTTCCTTCAGTGTCGAAGCTGAAAGCTTAAGGATTTCGCCCGAAGCCCCTTGAACAAAGAGAGATGTACCGTCAAAGGATATCGATGTCCATGGCTCAATGGCCAACTCACTTACCGCTGTTCTCTCCAATGATGTATTAAATTTCCCCAAACGCCATTCGCCGTTCTCTGTGGTTACCAGATAGATATCACTTCCTTTAACCGTCATCAGAGAACCGGGGAACACATCGTTTGAGCCCTCTTTCTGTGTTTCAAGAGTATCCTGATCCAGAAGCATCAGACGAACCTTGCTGTTGCCCCCTTCTTTACCCGCGATAACCAGCAGAGAATCCGGAAGAACGGCCAGAGTTCGCCCCCGTACCGCAGTTACGCTGCTGACAGCCAGTCTTTTCCCATCATCCAGATTGTAAAGAACAACCCGCCCGAAGGGGATTCCATCTCCTTTATCATCCACCATGAGAAACCAGACCGGGGAAATCTGCGGAGCCGATGTGAAAGTACTCTCCGCTGAGGATTCTTCAAGCTGCGAGTTCTTATCCTCAGAAATATCATCCCTCATTTCAAGAACTTCATCGGTACGCTTATCAATTTGAGTCTGTTCTTCCTCAATTGCGGCTTTTTCTTCTTCAACAGCGGCCTGTTCCTCTTCAAGGGCGGCTTTTGTTTCTTCTTCCACCGGTGTCAGCTCTTTCCCGGATTCTTCTTTGTCAGTAATGGTTCCAAGCTCCTCACTGACAGCTTCATCCTTCTGAGCTGCCTCATCCCGGCGTTCATCCAGCTGAGCCTGATCTTTATCAATCTCGTTCTCCCGGAGTTCAACCATA
>QNBK01000130.1 GCA_003644105.1 Spirochaetota bacterium
GTACCGCAGGCAATGCCGAGGAACGTTGCAACAAAAGCGAACTTGCGAGAAGTGAACTTGTTCATTCTGACGGGATCGTTCCTCGGCTCCCGCCTCCGGTACGACCCTTGATCCGAATGAGCGATGGGAAAGAACGGTTTCATACCCCGAGGCTTGCCTCAGGCTGCATGGCCGAGCAGTTGCGAAGCAACGACCAGGCCGCGGAACAGGAGCCGCCAGCGGCTTCGGGTTCCAGGGCTTGCCCTGGGGTATGGATATCGTTCATTCTTCTTCCGTTCTATTCTGTGTCGAATTGGAGTAATAAATGAAACCAACACTCGTTATTATGGCTGCTGGAATGGGCAGCAGATACGGCGGTATCAAGCAGATAGACCCCATGGGTCCCAATGGTGAAATCATTCTTGATTATTCTGTTAAAGATGCTGTAAAGGCCGGTTTCGGCCGTGTGGTATTTATAATAAGAAAAGATATTGAAAAAGCCTTCAGAGTATCCATCGGTAACCGCTTCAAGGGTATTATCGATGTGGATTATGTTTTTCAGGAATTAAATGATCTCCCAGGTAACTTTAAGGTACCTGAGGGCAGAGGAAAACCCTGGGGAACCGGACATGCGATACTGGCTTGCAGGGATATGGTAAAAGAGCCTTTTGTTGTTATCAATGCCGACGATTTTTATGGTGAGGAAGCTTTCAGTGAAGGAGCTCGTGGTCTTGAAAGCCTGAATCCTGAGGTTCTGGAAGGGTTCCTTGTCGGTTACAGACTTGCCAACACATTAAGCCCCCATGGTTATGTTACCCGGGGTGTATGTGAGACTGATGGTGATATTTTGCGCTGTGTAACCGAAAGATTCAAGATTGGCAGAAATGATAATGGAGTTGTGGAATATCAGGATGAAGGTAACAACTTTCCCATGAGCGGAGAAGAACTGGCATCCATGAATTTCTGGGGATTCTCTCCGGCGTTGTTCCCGGTTCTTGAGGCAAGATTCACCGAGTTCCTCAAAGAATCCGGATCCGGTTTGAAAACCGAATACCTGATACCCTCTGAGATTGATACTCTGATATCCGAGGGGAAAATGTCTGTTAAAGTCCTGAAAACTGATGCCATCTGGTTCGGTGTAACATTCCCCGAGGATAAACCGGCAGTTAAAGCAACTCTGGCTTCTCTGATACAGAAAGGCGTTTACAACTCACCACTCTGGTAGAAACAGTAGAAAGAATACCCCGAAAAAATCGCACCGGAATCTCAGCCGGTCAGCGGGACGGGTTCTATTCGCTTACTTCCACTCCGTGCCAGAAGGCTATGTAGTTTCGAATACCCAGTCTTTCCGCAGCTTCTTTCGGCTCCGGATAATACCAGGCGGCATCTTCGTTAAGCTCTCCATCCAGTTCTATATTCTTGTAATGGGCCAGCCCCTTCCAGGGACAGACAGTGTGAGTATCCGAATCTCTGAGTAATGTTGCGTTGACACTTTCCTGGGGAAAATAGTGGTTACTTTCCACAACAATTGTATCGTTACTTTCGGCAATAACCTGAGAATTCCATATAGCTTTCGTAATCAGCTCCCGTACAAACAGTATTATATAATTGCAATTTAGTAGTATTTATACGGAATGTCAAACTATCTATGGAGAAACTCTTTTTCTATCCCTGGGAAATAATGTTGCCTCCTTGATATTTGCAAGTCCCAGTATTTTCTGGGTGATGCGCTCAAGACCGATGGCAAAACCACCGTGAGGCGGACATCCATACTTGAAGACATCAACATAGGAACCCAGTTCCTCTTCAGTCATACCGAATTTTTTAAGAGCTTCTTTAAACATTGAATACTCATTGATACGCCTGCCTCCGGTGGTAATTTCCAATCCCCGGAATATCAGATCGAAACTCATTGTTTTATTTCCATCAGGATAGGTGTAAAACGGACGCTTCCGTCTGGGAAATTCATTGATAAACATCATAGGAATACCGTGCTCACGTTCTGCCCAGTCACAGAGAACTCTTTCCGCTTCAGGGTTGATATCCAGGGCTCTCTTACCGGTTTCAGCCTTAAAGATAGCCTTGGCTTCATCATGGGGAATGATAGGAATTTTGGTACAGGATTCAGGATCGGGAACCGTTGCATTCCATGCTTTCAGCTCAGAGGAATTCTCACGGCGAACCGTCTCAAAAAGATAGGCCATAAACCGTCTTTCAATCTCCATCAGAGGCTTCTCAGAATCAATAAAACCCATTTCGATGTCCAGAGAAACATACTCGTTGATATGTCTGGGGGTTTCATGCTTTTCAGCCCGATATGCATGGCCGATTTCAAAAACCCGTTCCAGTCCACTGGATACCATGGTTTGCTTGTAAAGCTGAGGGGACTGGGCCAGATATGCGGTTTTTCCAAAATAATCCATGGAAAACAGGTTCGTTCCGCCTTCAGAACCGCCACCGATAATTTTACTGGTTTTAATCTGAGTGAAGTCTTCACCCCGGAAAAAATCAGCAAAAGCTTTGACACAGGCTGCCTGAAGACGAAAGATGGAGAGGATTTTCGGATTTCTAAGGCTTATCATTCTGTTATCAAGTATGGCTTCAAGGCTGAGAGATTCAGGATCCTGATTAACCGCAATAGGAAGATCCGACTCCGCTACAGCCAGAACATTAAAACTCTCAATGGCAATTTCGTACCCGCCGGGAGCCTTGTCGTTCCCGTTAACAACACCTCGTACCGTTAATACAGACTCTACAGGATAATTAAATTCTTTGTCCGTTACCAGCTGAATTAAACCGGAACGGTCCCGAAGAATAATAAAAATAACTCCACCGAGATTTCTTACCCGATGAACCCATCCTGATACCTCTACTGTATCACCGACTCTACCTGCGGCATCACGTGCTAGAGTTCTTTCCATTAGTTAATTCCTTTTTTATATCCTACCATAAGAGCGATATCTGATAACAGATTATGCAGCTATGTGCTATTTCCAAGCAGTTCATCAAGAATAGAGCCCGAAAGCTCCGGTGCAGCCTTTCCGTCTGAAATTCGCATCACCTGCCCCATTAGAAATCCCTTCTGCCTTATATCACCTGCTTTAACAGCTGAAACGACATCGGGATTTTCCATCATAACTTTCTTGACAATCACTTCCAGCTCTTCGGGATTGCTAATCTGAAACCAGCCTTCTTTCGTTACAATATCCCGAGGATCCAGGTTATCTGAAAAAATCTTTCCCAGAACCTTCTTGGCAATCTTACCGCTTATCTGCCCCTCTTTAATCAGACCCAGCAGAGTGGCGAAACGCCGGGCATCCAGGGGGCTTTCCTCCAGAGTAAGACTTGACCGGTTCAGAAGCTTCCGTATATCCGAGGAAAGCCAAGATGCTGCGTTCTGGGCATCAGCTCCGGCTTTAACAGATTCTTCAAAAAAAACTGCAGTAGCGGCTTCATCATGTATAAACTCAGCCTGCTCCGATGTGAGGCTGTATTCTGCCTTCAATCGACGCTTTTTTTCCAGAGGAAGTTCCACCATGCCTGCTTCAACCCGGGCAAGAAAGGCTTTATCCGGGACAAAAGAAGGCATATCGGGTTCCGGAAAATAACGGTAATCATCTGCAGCTTCTTTACGGCGCATAACTTCCGTGATGTCCCGATTTTCATTCCATAGCCGTGTTTCCTGTACCAGAGAGCCACCGGTATCCAGGATTCCAGCATGACGGGCAATTTCATAATTCAACGCCTGTCGGACAAAGCGCGGAGAATTCATATTTTTCAGCTCCACCTTTGTACCCAACCCCTTCCCCGGGTGATTAAGGGATACATTGGCATCACATTTCATTGAACCCTCATCCATATTCGCATCACTTACACCGAGATATCGGACAAGACGCTGAAAATCTCTCAGAAATGATTCTGTTTCTTCTCCTGAGCGTAAATCCGGTTCAGTAACAATTTCCAGAAGTGGATAACCCGCCCGATTATAGTCAAGCAGAGTAATATCTCCAGCATGAATCATCTTTCCCGCATCTTCTTCCAGATGAACATCATGGATTCGAATTTTTCGCCGCTCAGATAATCCAAAATCAGCTTCAACCAGACCATCCACTCCCACAGGTTCTTCAAACTGGGAAATCTGATAGTTTTTCGGCATGTCCGGGTAGAAGTAATTCTTTCGGGAAAAACTTGTCTTTATCGCTGTTTTACAACCGAGTGATTTTGCAACCAGATAACCCAACTCCATAGCTTTTCCATTCAGCAGAGGGAGAGTCCCCGGATAACCCAGGCACACAGGGCAAACATTTTTATTCGGATCATCGCCGTAATGAGCTTTACAGGAACAGAACATTTTCGACTCTGTATTCAGATGAATATGTATTTCCAGACCTATAAAAACATCGTACTTATCATGAGCTTTCATACAAGGCTCCCGATATCCAGATAATTCGGCGGCGTTTGCAGCGGAAATGTATCTTTAAGGTTTCTGGCAACCTTGAATAATCGTTGCTCACCGAAAGATGGAGCCATAAACTGAACCCCGGTGGGCAGGCCATTTTCAACACCGATGGGCAGTGACAGCGCAGGAAGACCCGATAGATTTGCCAGACATGTAAAAACATCTGCAAGTCTCTGCTTGAAATCATCCATTTCAGAATCACCTTTTAAAAAAGCCTGTGTCGGGAAAACAGGCATCAATAATAAATCGGCAGAGGAAAAAACTGATTCCAGCTCTTTCCTTATAAGTGTTCTGATTTTCTGAGCTCTTCCATAGTACTGATCCTGAAAACCCGATCTGAGGACGTAAGTGCCAAGTAAAATCCTGAGCTTCACTTCCCGGCCGAAACCTTCATGCCTGGCTTTCTTCATCAGATCAGCGGGATTCTCGGCAAAATCAGGGGCATATCCATATCTGATACCGTTAAATCTGGCCAGATTTGCACTGGCCTCAGCAGTTGCGATTGTATAATAAGCGGGAACAACCAGATCCAGTGAAGGCAGAGAAATTTCAGTGACGCTGTAACCGGCGGCCCTCAGAGCTTCTCCGGTTTCCATGTAAGCCCGGGCAACAGGGTCATCCAGCATGTCATTACCAACAGACAGCATAACGACACTTGATATATCACTACCAGGAACAACAGAATCTTCATAACTTACAGAGCTCTGGTCGTTCTCATCTATACCGGACATAATTCCAAAAGCTGTTTCCATCAGGTCAATATCCCGCGTCAGAGTTCCTATCACTTCAAGGGATGAGGCATATGCGGTTAAGCCGAAACGAGAAACAGAACCGTATGTCGGCTTTAAACCATACACTCCGCAGAAATTGGCCGGCTGACGGACAGACCCCCCGGTATCACTCCCCAATGCCAGAGGTACAAGTCCGGCGGCAACAGCTGCTGCACTTCCCCCGCTGGATCCACCGGGAACTCTATCATTATTCCAGGGATTCACAGTGGTCCCAAGGGCGGAGTTTTCGTTGGATGAGCCCATTCCGAATTCATCCAGATTGGTTTTACCGACAACAACGGCACCGGCATCTTCAAGACGCTGTACCGCTGTTGCGGTATACGGTGCCACCAGGTTTTCAAGTATACGGGATCCACAGGTGAGCGGATGGCCGGTAACGGCAATATTATCTTTAACAGCAATAGGCATTCCACCGAGAGCGCCCTTCACAGTAGTATCAGATCCTGGTAAATCAGGATTGAAACTGAGAAAACTGCCGATATTCTTATCAATTTCCCGGACGCTCCGGATGTACGATTGCTTCCGCTCCGGATTAGTGATAACTCCGGACCAGTTAGTGGTTATCTGGGGCATTTAAACCTCACTAAAGAACGTTCGGAATCAGAAAAAAATCATCTTCCTGCTCAGGTGAAGCCTCGATAAGGCTCTCAACATTATTAAAGGAATCTACATAATCAGGACGAATACGATTATTCAGCTCCACAGCCTGGGTTGTGGGTTCGGGCTTATCGGCATCAGCGCGGGACATGGTGAGAAACAGTTCACGCATGCGCTCGGCTTCCCGGGCCAATATAAGTTCTTCATTTTCATCCAGTTCCAATCGGGCGAGTTCGGCCGTTATAGACCATTCATCTTGTACTTGAGCCATAAAGTTTTATACCTGTCGCTGGTGACGATTGTCAATAACGGCAATGGTATACCGCAAAAACATCAGTCAGGATAATCGTGATTAATCTGTACGACTACAGCCGATTTTCAAGGAAAACATCAACAATGAATGGTATCAGCAGATCCAGGGCAGAGCACTGGACAAATCGATATTATCTCCCTAAAGTCTATTGGGATAACCGGATCCGTCAAATTTTTCATGATGCTCAAAACAGATTATGGATGCGATTTTCAGAAGTGAATGGCCGACAACTGTGTGAGTTTTAACAATAGAAATCTCTTCCTCAGTAAAGCTTCCCGGTTTCAGCAGGATTTCATCAGGAATCTAACCCCCTGTTAATACCAGAGGCTTCAATCCGCTTTTCATCAGCAAGGGGAGTTCTGGAATTATGCCTGTATAGCAAACCCGGTTTCTCCCCCCTTCCTTGGCGGCGTACAGAGCCTCGTCAGCTCGCTGAATGAAGCTTTCAACACTCTCCACTTCCTCCGCCTTAATCGTAACCGAACCGACACTGAGGGTAAGAAGCGGGGAAACCGACGAGAACTCATGGGGAATCCCCAACTCTTCAATCGCCAAACCCAGATCGTTTGCCAAGGTAACTGAAGCATTGGGATTTTCTCCGACAAAGACAACGGCGAACTCTTCACCTCCATACCGTGCAATGATATCTGTAGAGCGTCCGAAAACCAGACTTAATGCCTTGCCCATACCCCTAAGAACATCATCACCCCGGACATGGCCGTAGTTATCATTGTATAATTTAAAAAAATCGACATCCATCATGAACATTGTTATCATCAGTGAATTTCTCTGCGCCGTTCCCAATGCATGGGAGATGCCTTTATCGAATCCTCTGCGATTAAGCAAACCGGTAAGGGAATCGTTCATCGTAAGAAAGGCCAATTTTTTATTCGCATCGATAATTTTCTTCCGGGCTTCTTCCAACTCTGTTATCTGAGCTTTCATCAGATGCCCCTTCCAGAATTGCAGGAACAAAACCATGAGTACCCCTGCTACTATGATATACATGATTAATGCCGGAGTTCTCTGCCAGTAAGATCTTTCAACTTTAAGACTGATTGAGGCCTCTTTCCGGCTGATATCACCCAGATTATTTACAGCCCTGACGGAAAAGAGATAGTTCCCGGGAGACAGATTGGCAAAGGTGACAGAATCATTACTGCCGTTATCAACCCATAAATCACTGACTCCCTGCATTTGATATTGAAAATCAATGGTTCCCAGATACCGGTAATCCACAGCTTCAAAGCTGATACTGAAAACCTTTTCATCTGAATTAAGGGTTTTAGATCCCATACCGTCCAGAGAATAACCGGAAGCAATAACTTTATTCATGATACTCAGCTCTTCAAGGTACACTTCCGGCGTAATTGACCGAGGCGATATGACAAAGGAGTTGTAATTCCATATTTCATTGTTTGCACCAACGTACATGGTACCGCTGCGTGTAATAAAAAGATCGGAAACAAATCCCGAAGGAGTGAACCCCGCTTCAGAGCCCATGGTGGTAATATATTCAGTATCAGGATTAAAAATATGTATCTGACGGCCGTCTGCAACCCATATAAAACCGCCATCGTCTTCAGAAATTCCAGAAACATTAATAAGCGGTAATGAGGGAACAGCCACCAACTCAATGCCTTTGTTGAATCCTTTGAACATCGAGAGCCCAGAAGGACCTCCCAGCCAGATCTGTCCCCGGGAATCTGAAAAGATTTCCGTAATCCCGCCCTGCTGAATCCCCCCATTTTCGATACCGGTTGCCTGCCATGTTCTGATTAATTCACCTTTACTGTTAAAAAGCCGCAGATTCTTCCCGGAACCGGCCCACAACGTGCCTTTTTCATCAATGAAAAGTACAGCGGGA
>QNBK01000131.1 GCA_003644105.1 Spirochaetota bacterium
AATCGTTCCAGCAGTACACCGGGATGCTCCGGCAGGTACAGCCGATTCGGACGTTCCCTTCCGGTTTCGGAAAAGTATTGAAGAAGGAATTCTGGAAGTGCTTCTCCCGGAGTTCCGGCATATTCGTTCATGTACAGTTCCCGGCCGGTTATCTGTCCGCCTCTCATCATCATCACGGCAAACACCACATGACGACCCGAGGCTACATAGTCTATATAGTCCCGGGCCTCACTCTTGAAGTCCATCACCGCAGGTTCATTTTCCAGTACCTCGAGAGAAGTCAGGGCATCACGAAAATCCGCCGCCCTTTCAAAATCAAGTTTCCCTGCAGCCTCATGCATTTGTTTTTCAAGTTCTTTCTTGAAACCTACAGTGCGCCCCGAAAGCATGGTTTTTACTTTACGAACCGTTCTCCCGTACTCTTCTTTGCTGATTTTCCCCACACATGGGGCCGGACAACGCCCTATATGGTGATAAAGACAGGGCTTGTCCCTTTTCCGGAGAACTTTACACCGTCGCAGGGGATAGAGTTTTTGAATCAGTTCTATGTAGACATCAACCGCTTTCACATTTGGATAAGGACCGAAATACGTTGAACCGTCCCGGGTGATACGCCGGGTTCGAAAAATCCGGGGGAACTCTTCAGAGGTAATTCTGATAACAGGATAGGTTTTCCCATCCTTGAGATTGATATTGTACCGGGGAGAGTGCCTTTTAATGAGATTATTCTCCAGAACCAGGGCCTCATATTCGGTTGCTGTCAGTATCGCTTCAATATCTTCTGCTTTTTCAACAAGAAATCGGGTTTTTATATCTTTATCGCCGGTAAAATAGGATGAAGCCCGGGATTTGAGATTTTTGGCTTTACCGACATAAATTACCTTCCCCCGGGAATCCCGCATCACGTAGACACCCGGAGAAGAGGGAAATTGCCGTACTTTGTTCTTTAATTTATCTGACATAGCTACATACCGATATTAACGATAAGCGGGTAATGTGAAAATAAAAAGGTTTTTTATAGCAAGTTTACTGGTTCTCCTGATCTGTTCCTGGCTCCCGGCAGAGGAAATGGTTCTTTACGGCTCAGATGAGGGATGGGGAAACACCGTCTCTGAAGGACTTCGTGAAACACTCGGCTGGCGGGGAAATAAAGCTCTTACCCTCGCTCCTCTGGGCCGAAACCCCTTTCTTCCGGATACTCCCGATTTAGAAGGTGATGTGAATCCGGAGGATATAGACCTGCTGTTACTGGCCGAGTCCCGGGGAATGGAAAATCCCGTCGGTCATTATAGAATTGAGGGTGATTACCAGATTTCCAGTCAGTTTTCTGCCCGGGGGGAAACCTCCATCCGTCTTGTACCCGGGGGGCTGAAGCTCTATCCGTCCCCTGCGGCCATGTGGTCTGCCGGTAAAGAATGGGGTGATTTCACACTGGATTTCCGCTTACGGCCCGCAACTCTGAGAAATGGAGAGATTTTCTTTTCATGGCAGGGCAGGAACGGCGATGGCGAACTGCAAAGCGTTATCGCACGGGTGGAAAACAGAAGGCTTATCTGGGAATTTCAGGGTTTTTTCCGGCAGGAGGCCAAGCACTCTATTAATCTGAAACTGGTAAGCCCGCCGCTGATTCCCGGGGAATGGCGGCATCACAGGATTCGTTTTAAAAGAGATTCCTCCAATGCCGGCCGTTCTGGAGCCTCTCCGGGACTTCTGGAATATCTTGTTGATGGGATTCCTTCGGATATGGTTCATGCCACCCCTACCGGCCGGGAAGGCCTGGAACCGTTCTACCCCCTCATCGGCCGCTTAACGGACCAGCCGATACAGCTGGCCCCTTCCTTCAGCGGTTATATTGACGAATTCCGTCTTGCATCAGCCTACGATTCAACACCCCCCGCCGGGGGATACTCAGATCTGGAGACCGCGGTTTCGGGAAAAGGACATACAAACCCCGTTGACAGTGGCTATCCCGGGTCCTCTCTCAAAACACTCAAGGCCAGAGTGGATATGCCCGGTTCAACACAGGTGAGGTTTTTTATACAAACTTTGGAACGTCGTGATGAGTTTGGAGAACTCGGCTTTCCCGACCCGGCTGACAGCAATTGGAAAGAGCTTACCTTGAGAGAGCAACCGGAAGATCCCACAGGTTTCGGCCGATGGTATGAATGGCGAACCGGAAGTTCAGCAGAGGCTCTTAATATAGACGGGCGCTATTTTGTCATCGGGTATATACTGAACCCCGATCCTGCGGCCGATCTTGCCCCGGTTCTATCCGTCCTTGAGATGGAATACGAGCCCCGGCTCCCCCCCCGGCCGCCCAGAGACCTGCAATGGCAGAGGGGTGATGATAATCGAATCAGGATTTCCTGGAGCAGTGATACCGAAGAAGCCGTAGCCGGGTGGTGGATTTCATGGGGCCCAAGACCCGGGGATTATGCAACGACAAACTCCGGAACCCTTCAGGAAGATAAAATCAGAGGCAGTGTCTGGGTTCCCCGGGAAATGGAAACCATCAGCAATGGGAAGCGTCCTGAATACGAATGGCCTCAGGAAATGGAAAATCGAATTATTTATACTTCCGTCAGAGCCGCTTGGGAAGGCGGGGGGCCCGGAAGGGAAGACCCAACGCACCCGGGAGATTACCGTGCCCTCAGTGAAGCCACCAGAGAGATTAATTTCCGCCCATGAAAAATAAAGTTGACAGTACAACCTGGAACGACTATCTCATCAGTGCTCTGCGCGCCTTCAGGCTGAAAGATCTGGATCTGGCCGAGAAACGTCTGGATAAAGCTTTTGCCGAAGGCGGTGAGGATATTCCTTATATGTACCTGCTGGCCGGCCATATTGCCCATGCCAGAGGTATCGTCAAAGAAGCTGAAAAATCCTGGAAAAAGGTTCTTGAAATAGAGCCTGATAATGGAGAAGCCTGGAACAACCTGGGGGTACTGTATCGCAGGCACGGGGATGATGAAAAAGCTCTGGCGGCATTTCAGGAAGCTGAAGAGAGGGCCCCTGACCGACCGGATATTCCTTACAACATCGGAAACCTCTACAAATCCTCGGGTGATTTTGATAAGGCCGTTACCTACTATAACAAAGCCATCGAAATCAACCCGGAATATGCACCGGCCTTTAACAACCTCGGGACACTCTACGAAACAAAAAAAGAGCGGGGCAAGGCTCTGGAAGTGTTCCGCCGTGGACTTTCCGCTGATTCAGGCGACGCCTCTCTACGTTTCAATATGGGCCTGGTTTATCAGGAGGAAGAACGCTGGGATGATGCCCGGGAGGCCTTCGACACCGCATTGAAAAAGCGGCCCGGCTGGGTTCCCGGTCTGAACAATCTGGGTATTGTTCTTCAGGAGCTGGGAAAGGAAGACGAGGCAGCCCGGACATTTCGTTCCCTCCTGGATATAGAACCGGAGAATGTAAGCGCTTTAAACAACCTGGGTGTAGCCTACGATCATCTGGGACGTACCGACGATGCCCGGAAATGCTACAAAAAGGCTCTTGAGGAAGAACCGGGTTATGTTAAAGCAGCTTTGAATCTCCATGATTCCTACCATGTGAATCAGGAACTCAATGAGGCACTCGAAGAGATTAACAAACAAATTACCCTCAATCCACAGAATCCGGAAATCAGAGTAAGAATGGCTCGAACTCTGATGGGACTTACCCGCTGGACGGAAGCCGAGCAAAGTCTGGATCATATTCTTGAGCGTATACCCGACCACCGTGAAACACTCCGGGCCAAAGCCGATCTCTTTCTTGCAACCCTCCGGCCGGATGAAGCGGAGAGAATACTCAAACAATTACCCCACGATCCGGAAATAGTCAGAGACCTGGCAAAACTCAACATTTCCACCGATCGTCCTGAAGATGCCGAACGTCTCCTGGGGGAACTTATCAGTGTTAACTCCGATGATGCGGACAGCAGAAGGCTTCTGGCAGACCTGCTTGCAGAAAAAAATCCGGAAAAGGCCCTTCGTCTCAGGGAAGAGGCTGCAGCGGCAGCGCCTGGTGATACCGAAGATATGATTTCTCTGGCGGAACTTTACAGTAAAATCGGAAGAAAGGATCAGGCTCTGGGGAAACTGGATGAAGCGGTTAATCTTCTGGGATCGAGAAATGATGCCGAATCCCTCGATGAAATGGGGTCTGTTCTGGGTTTGTATGAGAATGCGGCGGCTGCTCTTGAAAATGAAAATGAGGAGCTGTTTACCCGGCGGACGGCTCAATTGAGCCGAAAAATACAGTCTGCTATCGGGCTCAGGGAAAAAGAAATACGAAGTCGTGGTCAGTTCTCCTTTGAAGAGATACCCCTGGACGAAGAGGACGCCCTCTCACTGCTGGACCTGAATGCCATGGAACCGGTAATCAGCATCAACGAGGAAGAGGAAACCGTCTTTCTGGAAGAATCCACCGAAGATCTTGAAGAAGCCTACACTGAGCTTACCCGGCAGGAAAAGATGAAGGAAATACCGGGCGGCTTCCAGCTTCCCTCAGCTCCCCCTGCAGCTCCCGGATCTCCCGGATCGCCCGCTGCTGCTGCTGCTGTTCCAGCGGACCAGCCCTCTTCCGGGCCGCCGGTTCACATACACCTGCCAGCCCAATCTTCTGTTCCTCAGCCGCCGCAGGTTATTTATCAGGATATCCGCCCGGTGTCCCAGCCGGTACCCCCGACTCCTCAGGAAATGCCGGAAGTCTCCGTTGAAGAAATAACAGAAGAAGAGATTCCCTCTTTTCCCGAACCGCCTCCCGAGCCGGAAGAAGACGATTCCATGGAACTCATTCTTGAAGAAAAAGAAGAAAACCAGCCAGAAGAGGCCATCGAAGAAGAAGAGTTCTTTGATAAAGGGAATGATGACGATCCATTTTTCATTCCGGAAAGTGATGCGCTCTCTGAAGATCTCCCCGAATCCAGTGAACCGGAAATCCCCGATGCGGATCTCGTTTTTTCTGACAGCGACCAGCCTGAGCAGGAAATGATACTGGAAGAAACTGATGATGAACTGGTACTTGATGAAGACTTCGGACTGGAAGAAGAAGAGGAGCTTGAAGAAGTTCCGGAAGAATCTGTCGCTTCTGATAAAATGGCTGAAATGTTCAAATACCTGTCCAACCTCACCGATGAAACCGTGGGAGAAGGCCGACAGCAGCTTATCGACGAGGGGGTTCCTCTGAAACTGGCCGGCCTTCATGCCAAACTCACCGGAGAGCCTAATTTCCGTGAAGCCGCCCAGAAATACGACCGGCGGCAGCGTGAAAGACACCATGTGGAACTCAATGAAGAGACAATCAAAGAGAGCCTGAACGCCTTCCAGACCCTGGCGGAATCCTACCCGACCCAATCAGTCGGAGAAAGTCTGAGTAAAAAACTCGGAAAAATCATGTCGTATGTCAATCGGAAAAAAGATTCCTGAACCCTTATATCTGCCTGTTTTCAGACAACTTCATCTCAAAGCGCTCCGCCTCTTTTCCCTTCAACCCGTGGGGTTTCCCCTCCAGCATCAGCTTCAGTGCGGCCATTTCAACATCGGAAAACTTAACCCCGCCCCACAAGTGATGATTGAAGGATTCAAAGGCCAGAGGGCAGACTTTTGATGCCAGGTTTTTCATAACAGATGCATACGCTCTGATTTCCTTCTGAGCGTGGGAATCCAGACGAAGCTTTAAAAATCGGAAGAGGTTATGAAGATCTATCTGCCAATACCACTCGGTATATAGGCTCAAGGGAAGTACAACCCGGGCCAGTTCCCTGGCTGTACCATCTTCCAGTAGTTTTTTATACCCTGAATAGGCCTGCTGATGCACCTCGTCGATAGTCGCTCTCACCTTTTCTGCACGGTCTACCGGCATGGGCTCAGACATACGGCCCTGTTTATTATCGGTACTCTGCTCCGCCACATCCTCCAAAGCCGGTACATAAAAAGTATCAGCCATCACGCTGTAACGTCCGGAAATCTCATTCATCCGGGCCATTCGGTGGCGAACCCACTGCCGGGCAACAAACACCGGCATTTTTGCATGAAAGGTGAATACCACCTGCTCGAAGGGAGAGGTGTGATCGTTTCTCAGCAGATAATCAATCAGCCCCGCATCCTCCCGGACCGTCTTCGTCCCCTCACCGTAGGAAACTCTGGCCGCCTGAACTATTCGCTGATCGCCGCCCATATAATCAACCAGACGGATAAAACCTTTATCCAGAACCGGAAACTCCCTGTCGAGTATTTCTTCTGCCGCCGGAACTGTATTATGACTCATTACTTTCTCCTTTTTTGTTGACCTCAAACTGCGCCGCGCCCCTGCTGATGTCTTTCACGTTCCTGCGGAATTCCTCAAACATAGAAACAGGGAGGTCAACAACAACCTTCACTCCGAACTCAAACAACTCTTGGACAATCAGGCCGTCGGCCTCCCGGATCAGGCGAACAACCTGCTCATATACTGAGTATTCAATTCCAAGCTCTACCCGAATTCTTTCTATCAGACGAACTCTGGGCATCCCGGCCAGGGATTCCTGAGAACTCTTTCCATACGCCGAGGAGAGGCCGCCGGTTCCCAGTTTTACACCGCCGAAATACCTTACCACTGTTACCAGAGTATCTGTAAGACTGTTACCCTTAATCGGATCCATAATCGGCCGTCCGGCGGTTCCCCGGGGCTCACCATCATCACTCATTCCTTTGAGTGCGGCATCTTTCCCCAGAATATAAGCCCAGGCTACATGCCTGGACCGGGGATGCTCCAGGCGAAGCTTTTTTATACGTAACCGGGCCTCTTCGGCACCGGACACCTTCCGGGCCTCACCGATGAATCGGGATTTTCGCTCAGTAAAATCGGAATGTCCCGTCCCTGACGGAATCCAGAGTTCGGGCATAATTCAGTTTAACCTCTGAGAGATTCCCGGGGAAGCCGTAGAAACCTCATATAAAATAAATCGCGAACCGTAAATTTGTGAATATTATTAAGAATCTTGGTGAAATATGGCCGTGTTTCATTAATTCAGCTTAATTTCTTATACAATATTGAAATTATTTGTTATCCACATTGTTTTTCGGTACTTTATACACTATTATTCCAGAACTCCGGATACCAAAGATAACAATCTTTTATTAATCCGTTGAGGAGATAGAGTGCTCAAAAAAGAATTCCCTCAGATACATTATTACGACCAGGATTTTGTCGATATCTACGACCGTACATGGGCGTGGATGAGTGACTTCTGGCGAAAGGCCGATCCTGCCGTCGGAATAAAAAATCCTCATTATGCCTATCACGAAGGGAACTCTCTCAGTCTGTTTGAAAGCTGTATTTCCTCTTTTTATCTGGTTTATTTCAACAAAAAATATCCTGTTCATCTTATGTTGGATAACTTCTATGCTCTGCAGGAAGAATCCGGAGCAATCCGCGGTTCCTACGATCTGGAAACCGGTAAACCCATACTCACCGAAGGTAACCCCGAGGGGCTTGCCCCGCCGCTGCTGGCCTGGGTTGAATACAATCTCTACCACAAAGTCGGTGCCAAAAAACGGGTTCGGGAAGTAATGCCGTCCCTGATGGCCTATCATGACTGGCTTGCAGATAATTTCAAAGAGGAGAACGGCATGTTTGCCCCCCCTCTGGAAGCCACCATGATGGAGAATGCACCCAGGGACAATGTAAAATACCCTCTGGATTTCAACACTCAGGTGGCAATAAACGCCCTGTACATGTCGGCCCTGGCTGATATTCTGAACGACAAGGAACTGGGCTTCCGTTACAAGCGTCAATACTTTTCACTGAAAACCCGTATCAATTCCCTCATGTGGGACCCTGATGATAAGATTTATTACGATCTGGATGCCGACGAAAATCGTGTAAAGGTAAAAACCATTGCCGCATTCTGGCCCTTGCTGGCCGAACTGCCCAACGAGGAACGCTTTGAAGGACT
>QNBK01000132.1 GCA_003644105.1 Spirochaetota bacterium
CATGAGACGCAGCATAATCGAGATGACACCACCAGCGGCAGCCGGAGGTGTCATCGCTCTTGTCATCTGCAGCAACTTTGAAATTATCGGAAATATGAAGCTTCCCAGTCTGATACTCTCCGGTTCTGCAGCGTTCCTTTTTGCTGCGGCATCAATTTTCATTATTGTGCATGCCAATATCCGGCTGCGTATTCCTGTTATCTTATTAACTTCTGCAGCAGGTTTTTTCGGGCTGCTGACTGCTCAGGGAGGAGCCTCTTTCCGGGGGGCAATGTACTATACCGGGATACCACTCACATCTGTACGCTCAATTAACATTCTGTTGGATTCCGATCCAAAGGGTTTGGCCCGGGGGGGGTGGGTTGCTGATGCAACCCTGCTGAGTACGGAATGTGAAAGTATTGTGAGTGATGCCCGGGGAGAGGTTGTGATATTCGGCAGGGGTGACTTTGATAAACTTGGTGAAGGCCGGTATGTCCATCTCAACGGTTTACTTGAAATTTCAGAAAAAGGGGATACCGGTGCACGGTTTGATACTTCTTCATACATCTTTTTAAGCGATGAAGATGAGCCTGGTGAATGGAAAAGGCCCTTCTACCGGTTTCGGCATCGAATTACAGCGGAACTTGAACGAAGACTGTTTTCCGGGAGCTATGACAGTGGTACCTTTCTGAGTGCTCTGCTGCTGGGGCGGAAAACAGATCCCGGATCTCCGCTAATTCGTTATTTTCGCAAATCAGGCTGCCTCCACATTTTAGCACTTTCGGGTTTTCATGTCGGTCTGATCGCCCTGGCGTTACAGGGAATGCTTAAACCAATTACCGGATTTACTGTGTCATCGCTCCTTTCTGCCATCGGAGCTATTGCTTTCCTGGTATTTGTCGGTATACGTCCGTCTTTGTTTCGAGCGGTATTAATGTATGTTCTGTACACAAGGGATTCACTTCGGGGATATAAAATATCACTTTTCAGCTACTTATCTGCAGCTTTTATTCTGCAGGCGTTAATCTTTCCTTTATCGGTGTACAGTTTGTCTTTCCGTCTCAGTTATGCCGCTTTAGCCGGACTTTCCTTCGGAGGAACAGCCTTTACACGAATACTCTCCAGATATTTACCACTGAAGATGTCAGCTGTGCTGGGGGCAGGGCTGGGGGCACAATTAACTACACTGCCGTTGACAACTGCGGCTTTCGGCATCTGGTACCCCATAGGAATAGCGGCATCTCCGTTGCTTACAATACTCAGTGCCGGGGCAATGGCCCTTGGCAGTATACGGCTGATTTTTTCCACAGGCAGTCGTTTTGGCCTTTTCCTGAGTCAAATACTTGATATTCTGGTTACCGTTACCAGCCGTACAGCCGAAATATTCGGATCGATACCTGCGGTGGAACTATTACCGGGTTTCTCTTGGCTCATTGCGGCCGGGGGGACTATAATCCCACTATTCATTATCCGGAGTATCCAACGCGAACACTTATCCAATAATCAATCACGATTCCCCGGCTTCCATCCGGGCATTTCTGGACAGCCGGGAGCTGGCTCCCCGAAAAAGGTGGGGACAGAACTTTCTCATCAATCCAGGGGCCCGCAAAAAAATTATTTCATTACTGGAAATCAAAAGGGACATGGACGTATGGGAAATCGGTCCGGGTTTAGGCGCCATGAGCGCAGACATGTTAAAGGCCGGCGCTTCCCTTACCGTATTCGAAATAGATCCGGCCTATTGCCTGTGGCTGAAAGAATCGTTGATTTCACCGAAAATGAATCTGGTGGAAGGCGATGTTATGAAAACCTGGAGGAAGGAGTGGGAAATTCAAAAACCAGACAGAGTTCTGGGAAATCTTCCCTATAATGCCGCGTCAGTCATCATTGCCGCATTCATAGAATCAGACCGTCTTGCCGATATCTGTGTATTCACCGTACAGGATGAAATGGGGAAAAGAATGACGGCAAAACCCGGGACAAAAGATTATTCATCCTTCTCCGTGCTTTGCCAGACCGGAGCCAGGGTAAAAGACGGCGGCAGGCTTTCTCCGGGATCTTTTTATCCGGCACCAAGAGTTAATTCGAGGATTGTCGTTCTGCACCCGGAAGAAAATTTCGGTTCTATAGATAACCCACCGTTATTCAGGCTGATCGTCCGATCCCTGTTCTCCTCCAGGAGAAAAACTCTTTCCAACAATATAATTTTAGCTTCCCGCAATAAAGAGTTTCCGGAGCAGGAGATACTCAAAGATGCGTTCAACTCCGAGGGTATTGAATTGACAAGAAGGGCGGAAACCGTATCACCGGGGGAGTGGGTTGCTGTGGCCAACAGGGTAGGTAAGGGATAAACCAAAGGGTGTTTCAGGAAGTTAATAGGTTCTGTCGTCTCTGCGGCGCTGGCGAAATTGATGATTTCACCACAGTCTCCGATCGTATCCTGTATCATCGCTGCCGGAACTGTTCCTACATCTCCAGGGATGAGGCTCACAGGCTCTCAGCCGAGGATGAAAAAAAGCGCTACCAACTTCACAACAACAGCCCTGATAATCCCGGTTATGTTGAATGGATTAACCGTTTCCTTGATTTTATCTTCAAATCGCCTCTTCCCGGAGGCAGCCGTATTTTGGATTTCGGAAGCGGCCCGGAGCCGGTTATGGCTGTTATGATGGAAAAACTCGGGTATCAGGTATTTACCGAAGATCCTTATTTCTCTCCGGAAAAGCCCGGGGGATGTTTTCAGCTGATTACATCGCTGGAAGTGTTCGAGCATCTGTCGAACCCCTCTGAAGTACTTCAGCAGCTGGCTTCCAGGCTGACAGAAAACGGACGACTATGCGTTTCAACAGAGTTTCTTCCAGGTGATATGGAGCGATTTGAGTACTGGCGGTACCGCTCTGATGAAACACATATTGGTTTATTTACCGTCGACGGCCTGATTGAAGCCGGTGAGAGGGCGGGATTTGAAGTGGAAGACTGTGACGGAGTTCGTTATATCTCTTTCCGTCTTGCCCAGAGGTGACGCTCATGCTAGTTTATCTTCAATTATGGCCTTGTTTTTAATAGTTTCAGTACCATTCTGGTTTCTCCTTGTTGTTTCATTCTACAAAACTCCATCCAGAGGCTGGAGAAGCCTTCTTCTGCCGTTTCTCGGGGGGCTTCTCATCGGAATGGCAGCAATTACAATATCACTGGGTTTGTTAACCCGGACTCCTTTCAGTATGAACCTGCCCGAACTCTACCGCTGGGCATGGTTTCGCGGGCCCGGCTGGCCGATGATAATCACAGTCCCCATAGTTCTGTTCAAGCATCTGCGAAAGTCCACATCCTTTTCCCGCATCAGAGAGATTGCCGCGTGGCTGAGCGGAACGGCCTTTGTTTACACATTCTGGTATGCCGTTACACCGGATCCCGGGTTTGATTATTACCGGTTGTTGTTTATTCCTTTTTTATGGCTGGGCTGCATCAGTTCAGTTACCTGGCTTGTAGACCGGGGATTGAGGGTTGATGGTTGGATACGCTATCTTCTGTTTGTCGCTGCCGAGTTGTTGTCATCTGTTCTCATCCTTCTGCCCGTGCTGTACACCATGGGAGATGCTTTTTACTCCTTCATAATATCCATCATCCTGACAGTGGCATCAACATTCCTTATATTCATGGACTCCCGTGGGCGACTCAGTTAAACGACTGTTAATTCCTTTAAGTCTCCTTCTACTTTTGTTTTCATCGTGTAATTCTCAAACAGTTCTGGTTGTGAGCGATCCGTACATCAGTCTGATTGAAGGTGAAACATGGGGGCCTCTGCGCCTGGATTTTATTGTGAAAGCGCGATTATCCGGATTCAAAATAGTGAAAGAACAGACTGGGCCCGAATTGGATTTATCCGAGTTATTATCTCAAAACATCCCTGAAACAACGTCTCCTGATATCGTTGTACTCAGTCCCTGGAATGCCCGGTCACTTAATAAGCTGACGGGAAGTGCCATGCGCTACATCATCGCAGGTGGTAATCTACCGGAAAATCCTCAGGATTTAGAACTTCCAAACCTTTCTGCCGTTGTTCCTGATCGCTCTGAAATTATGCGGCAGCTTGGGAAACTCTCCCGGGAAATAACAACGAGCAGCGGGAAACCGGCCTTTGCCCTGTTTTCTCTGGAAACCGAAAATCAGAAAAAAGAAAGGAACAGCCTTCTGGAAGCATTTGAAAATTCTGACGATATTACCGTTCGCGAAATAAAGCCGCTCCAGAATAGAGGAGTGACGGCACTTCCGGCAGACTTTGCTGATATTGCTGAAAATGCGTCTGTTCTTCTTCTTTTTGCCGGTCCTTTGAATATTACAGCGCTCTCTGTCAGTGATGAATTTCTGATTCCTGTAATAACAGAGTCGATTAACAGCTCCTCTGCATGGTATGATAGAATAGTGGCCAGTGTTGAAGATAATCAGAAGGCATTGAGCCTTGCTTTATTATCTGAAATGAAGGTTGAAAACCCCGAAGGTGTAAGATATTACCCTGCGAGGTTGTCAAAGGGTGTTCTTTTTGGCTCTAAAAGCCGATAAGTTGTTCATAGAACAAAAAATGGTTTGACGCTATGAAGAGTGAAACCTATAATTCATCGAGAAGGTGAATATTCGCCGTTTCGGTTTACCACTTAAGGAGATAGGAATGAAACGAGGCAGCTTACTGTCGCTCCTGCTCATCCTCCTGGTTTTCGTGTCAGGTGCATTGAGCGCAGACGATACCACATTGCGGATGGAATCCCAGATTATTGAGACATGGGACGGAGAAGACTCCGCATACTTCAGCGATACCGGAGAACCCATCAGCTGGGTTGTTCGCGGCAGCAAATTCTCAGCTGAAGACAGACCCCGATCGGCATACGTTATGAACGAATGGCCGGCTGATCTGTTCGGTTCCAAGCCGGAAGCTCCGGAAAGTCTTGGAGTGATCGGCATTAACGGTGCATTTAACCGGCAGGGATTCAATCAGATTGAGTTAATACCCGGCACCGGTACCGGTGATAGCTTTGTAGAAAAAGCCATACCACTTCCCGGCAGAGTACAGATGGTTGATTTCTGGGTCTGGGGTGCCAATTACGATTACTATGTAGAGATACATTTCCGTGATTTCCGGGGAATGGCCTACGTACTCACACCGGTACGCCGTGAGCAGAAAAGAGAACCCGGCAGCATAAAGTATGTGGGCTGGAAGAACATGTATGTGGACATTCCGAATTACATCAAACAGGCTGTCAATTACAAACCCGAACTTGCCACACTCAGCCTCACCAAGATTGTCTTTACAACACATCCTGCTGAAGTCGTATCGGACTTTTACATCTACCTGGATCACCTGAAGGTGCTTACCGATATGCAGGAGTCTTATTACGATGGGTTCGATTTAACCAGTCCTCAGAAACTGGATGAAATCTGGGGAACGGGGGAATAGAAGATGAAAAAATTAATCGTAACAGTATTTGTTCTTACTGTGGTATTCACAGGGTTGTATGCTCAAAGTGAACAAAATCCCGAACAAACCGGCGTAGTTACCGCACAGCAGAAACTTAAAGAAATTTCTGTCAGCAAGATGGAAGATGCCGGTTTCTGGTATGGAGTATTTCCGGCGGACAACGGCATCATGGAAATCCGTTCATTTCCCGGCGGTCCCCTTGAGAAAGAAGCCATCCCCGATGAGGAAGCCAATGGTATCGCCGAGCCCGATGAAAACGTCGTCGGTGCTAAAGTCTCTTTTTATCGACGAGGTGTTATCGATTTCACACTCAAACCGATACGGCCTCTTCCCATTGAGGGCATCACAAAAACCATATCTGTCTGGGTTGCCGGGCGTAACTCCAATCACAGAATGGAATTACTGGTAACCGACCATTTTGGTAATGATGCTGTTATCCCCATGGGTAAATTGAACTTTTCCGGCTGGAAGAAGCTGACTGTCACCATTCCTCCCAATATTATTCAGAGAAATTATCACTATGCCGACCGCATGGGGATTTCCATTGTCGGATTCAATATCAAATGTGATATTGATGAAACCTATGGCCGCTACTATGTTTACTTTGATGATATTCGGGCCGTAACCGATCTTTTCGCTGAAGAGAGCCGGGACACTGATGACATGATGGACGCCTGGTAAGTAGTGTCTGATTGTTGATAACCAAGGCCCCCCGAGCGGGGGCCTTTTTACGTTCGTGGGATTAGGGGGATTCATGGGAAATATGGAAATCGTCATAGCGGAATTAAAAAACATTGATACATTTGCCGAGTTAAGTTACGACGATCTGTCTGCCCTGGCTGAAATCTGTACCCCCGTTCATTACCCGCCCCGGGATATCATTGCCCGGGAAGGAGTTGATGCCTCGGATCTTTTTGCCTTTATAAAAGGCAGTGTTGGAATCTGGGTGGATTACGACACAGAAAAAGCCGATCTTCTTGCTGTAAGGGATGCGCCCTGCCTTGTTGGTGAGATGAGTGTTGCCGACCAGCTTCCCAGGAGTGCCACCATCATTGCCGGACCATCTCTCTCGGGTTACAGCATCGATGCCGATTTATTCCGCAGCCTGCTTGAGAAGCGGGGAAGCATAGCTTTAAGTCTGATGAAGGGTATCTCCCGGCTGGTCCGTTTGAGTAACAATAGTTTTGTCAGCGAGCTCCGAGCCAGTAATGCTGAACTTCTCCAGGCCAATAAAGAGCTTAAAGCGGCTCATAAACAGCTTGTGCGCCAGGAACGCCTGTCCAGTCTGGGAAAGTTCTCCTCCATGATTATTCACGACCTTCGAAATCCTCTCTCGGTAATCCGGGGTTATGCTGATCTTTTGGAACTCAAGCTTGAAGGGAAATCGGAAAACCTCCATAAATACGCCACCCAGATAAGGAGGGAAACTTCCAGACTTTCAGGTTTAACCAGTGAGTGGCTTGATTATTCCCGGGGTGAGATCCGCCTGAGCTATACGCCGGTGAAGATGGAGAAACTCTTTGAACAGCTTAAAGAGAGTATCGAGCCCGGTTTGAAAGCTAAAAACCTCGATGTCAGCTGGAATATCGATTTTGAAGGTACAGTACTTCTGGATCTGGACCGTATGCTCAGGGTGCTGGTAAATCTCAGTGACAATGCCCGTAAAGCCTGTAAACGCGGAGATTCCATTGCATTTACCGCTTCGAGTAAAGAGGGGCATCTTCTTATCAAGATTGCCGACAGTGGAGATGGTATGGATAAGGAAACTCTCAACCATGTTTTTGAGCCATTTTATTCCACCTCTGATCGCGGGGGAACGGGGCTTGGAATGCACATTGTTAAAACTGTGGTTGAAGCCCATGAAGGCTCTGTTGATATCAGCAGTAAGCCCGGAGTCGGCACCACGATAACCATCAGTCTGCCTTTGCGGCTTTAGACTTTTTTTGTTGACCTCTGACGCCTCTTAAGTGTTACATCCCGCCGAAAAGCTGAATTGCGTTTTCCACAGTTGCGGCAGCCAGTTCTTCGGCATCTTCACCCCGAATATCCGCCAGTAATTCCAGAGTGTAGCCGATATGCCCCGGATGATTTGTTCGCCCACGGACAGATTGCGGTGGGAGGTAGGGTGAATCCGTTTCAACCAGCAGCCGCTCTGAGGGTATCATCAAGGCAGCTTCACGAATCTCTTCAGTGTTTTTGTAAGTGATATTTCCGGCAAAAGATACATGAAAACCCAGAGCAAGAGCCTGTTCAGCAACATTCCGATCCGATGAAAAACAGTGGAATACCCCCCTGCGGCACTCAGACTCCATCACCAGTGCAAGAACCCGTTCATCTGCCGCCCTGTTGTGAATAATCACCGGAAGGCCCGTTTCAGCGGCCAGATCCAGATGACATCGAAACGCCTTCTCCTGAAGTTCACGGGGGGCATAATCCCGAAAGAAATCAAGCCCGGTTTCACCAATG
>QNBK01000133.1 GCA_003644105.1 Spirochaetota bacterium
CGCTATGAATTACTAAATCCGGATCATTTCAACATGATCTGGATCCAAAGCAGCAGAGGATGTCCGATAAATTGTGAATTCTGTTCAGCAACAAAATTCTTCGGTCGAAAATACAGAATTAAGACTGAAGAACAGGTTCTCAGAGAAATATCTGAGGCACGGAAACATATGAAAATGAAACAGATTCTATTCTCTGATGATAATATGTTCTGTAATAAGGACCGGAATGAAGCACTTCTGGGGAAATTGAAAGAGGCCGATATTTCTTTTGTAGCCCAAGCTGATATTACGATAGGAGAGAATCCTGATTTTTTGAAAGTTCTCAAAGATTCGGGATGTTCCATACTGTTTATAGGATTTGAAAGTCTGGATCCCAGAAATCTCGGGCTTATGAACAGTACCAATTGGAAACAGGAGAAACTGAGCCGCTACAGCGAATATATAAAGAATATTACCGAAGCGGGGATTGGAGTTTATGGAGCTTTTATCGTCGGGTATGATTACGATACAAATGAGACTTTCAACGATTTGGCAAATTTTGTAACTGATAATTACCTTTCAGGAGCTCAAATAACAGTTTTAACACCGCTGCCAGGTACAGATTTAAGGGAAAGACTCCGAAAAAGTAATAGAGTGCTCAATACCGGGTGGGAAAATTATACCTTCTTTGATGTTAATATCAATCATCCGATCTTGAGCAGGAAGGAAATTGAGCAAGGACTGTTGAAAACATACAAGGCTATCTACAACCAGGAATATCTGAACCGAAAAAACCAATACTACCATCAGGTGTTCCTGCGAAATCTTGAAGGAGCGAAAAATGAGTAATCAGAGACATAACGAAGATTCAGTTAAGAAAATTATCTCGAAAGTTGCCGGATATCCAATGGATGAAATTCATGATGACATTCATATCAGAGACGACCTTCTTATAGATTCTCTTAAACAAATGGAAATTATTGCACGCATTGAGCATCAATTCGGGATCCCCCTGGATGAAGGTAAATTAGCGAACCTTGAAACACTTGGAGATTTTTTAGATTTGATTAATCAACAGATTCTAATATCCAATTGAGGGTAAATGATTCATTTTGAAGATAGAACAGTAGAGCAGGCATACAAGAAAGAACAATCTGAATTCTTTCATAAACGAATTCGGACAGGGTCTACCTGGGCTATTCTTTTCTACCCCTTATTCACTGTCCTTGATTTTATAGTTTACAGGGAATATTTCACATTATTCCTAATCATGAGAATAATTTCTGAACTTTTTCTTATCCTTGGCCTTCTGGCATCGCATTTTAAATTCAGTCGTAAGAATCCCCAGGTAATTGCAATCATACAGTATCTTGCGTTGAGTTTCTCAATCCTCATTATGATTGATGTATCTGACGGGTACCAAAGTCCCTATTATGTCGGACTCATTCTGACTTTATTATTTTTACTTTTTATCTATCCAATGTCATTCCGTAGTACATTTGGTATCACGATGATAACCTTCTCAGGTTATTTAATCCCTATTCTAATTAGAAACAACATAACCAAACCTTCAGTTTTTATTACAAACATTACTTTTTTCTTTGGAGTAATCTTCTTTATCAATGTCAGTGCTCAGATCGCTGAGAAAATGCGCCGCCAGGAATTTTTTGCACGTTACAACCTGGCCAAAGCCAATGAAGACCTGAAAAACCTGGACAAGATGAAAATGCAGTTTTTTGCCAATGTCAGTCATGAAGTTCGTACACCTCTAACCTCAATAATCGCACCCCTGCAGAGTCTCAGACAGGGTGATGTGGGCAGCCTGAATATCGATCAGAACGATCTACTGGACCAGATGCATCGAAATGCCATCCGCCTTCTGGATCTGATAAATCAAATGCTGGATTTTTCCAAGCTGGAAGCCGGAAAGGCTCACCTGAGATTGGCATCTATTGATTTAATTGATTATACCGAGGATATAGTAGCTCTCTTCAAAGAGGTATCCATACGTAAGGGCCTCAATTTGATTTTTGACAAATCGGAAATCACAGACAGACAGTTCTATATTGACAATGACCGCTATGAACGGATAATCACCAATCTTATCCGAAATGCCATCAAATTTACGGAGACCGGCGGTATCACAGTCAATCTGAAACATGAAAACAAATCTATACTACTCACCATAACCGATACGGGAATCGGGATCCCCAAAGATCGTCTGCCTCATATCTTTAAACGCTTCGAACAGGTTGACGGAACTTCAACCCGATCATTTGACGGAACAGGACTGGGTCTGGCGATTGTGGAAGAGTCCGTAAAACTCCTTCAGGGGGAAATCACGGTTGATAGTGTTTTCGGCATGGGAACAGTTTTTACCGTTAAGATTCCGGACAATCTTATTGATAGAGATCCCCATGCCTTTATCGAAAGACGGAATGCGGATAGAAGAAATCAACCGGAGACTTGGAATAACGATAACCGGCGGGGTGATGAAAGGCGTAAAACCGACTATTCCAGGATTCCTGTCAGCGATCTGGCCCAGGTGGAAAGCCAAACCTATGCTGTTCAAACTCCGATGAACAGGCCGAAAGGTGTGAAGTTCAGCGGCATACGTGTGCTTTTATCCGAAGACACCGATGATTTACGCCACTATATAGCAAAAATACTCACCAATCTCGGACATGATGTTGTTAAAGCCGAAAATGGTCTGGAAGCCTGGGAAATGCTTAGCGACGAGGGCGGATTTGATATACTTGTCTCAGATATCATGATGCCGAAAATGGACGGCTATGAGCTTCTTGAAAATATCCGTAAACATGACTTTCTGAAGGAACTTCCTGTAATTCTGATAACGGCAAAATCCGGTGACGATCCGAAACTTAAAGCTCTTGGAATCGGAGCCGATGACTACCTGCCCAAACCAATCAATGTAAGAGAACTTGACGCCCGAATCCGAAATCTTCTGACAAAAAGGGACTTACGCAAAGCTGCAGCCGAAGCACTGGTGATGGATCAAAGAATAGAAGAACTTATGACAGGCTTCGCACAGTCCCTTGAGATTAGGGATGCTGAAACCGGAAACCACAGTAGGGAAGTTCTTGAACTCGGTACTCTCATTGCATCTGAACTGGGAATGAATATTGACAATACTCTGAAAGCCTCATTGTTACTCCACGATATCGGAAAGATCGGTATACCTGACAGTATTCTGCTCAAACCCTCACGCCTTGACGATGATGAAATGGAAGTAATGAAACAGCATCCCGCTATCGGTAGGAATCTTCTGGAAAGCTTCTCCAATTTCAAGGAAGTTTCAGAAATTATTCTGGCCCATCAGGAACACTGTGATGGCACCGGTTATCCCAAAGGGCTTTCCGGTGAAGAGATTCACCCTATTGCCCGAATAATCGCAGTTGCCGATGCTTATCACGCCATGACAAATACCCGTCGTTACCGTCAGGCGCTCAGCCGAGAAGAAGCTTTTGAAGAGCTTAAAAAACATAGCGGGACACAATTCGATCCGGAAGTAGTTGATGCCTTTATCAAAGCCATGGGGCTGTCATAATGAGGACACTAATAAATCCAGGATTCAATTCAGCTTGTACATCGCTCTGACGAGTTCTGATTTGTGCACAGCTATATATTCTTGAAGCTTTTCATGAGCTTGTTGAGACTGCGAATCGGCACCGGCCAGTTCCAGAACACCTTCAATCCTCCTATACCAGAGATAATGGGGTTCCAGGGAAACTGCCGGAGGTGATTGGTTCAGCTGATTATTCAGTTCCCGGTCCAGTTCGTAATGGTTGGCGGTTCCGGTGACATATCTGATATCCCCGTTCTCCCCCACCATGAGAACCATGCGTTGAAAACCTACCGAAAAGGCATCATCGCTGCGAAACCCTTTCAGCTTGATATCCAAAGATCCAAGCCGCAGCTCCCAGCCTTCTTCACGTCTGGCTCGACGAAAAACAATAATATCATCCCGGATATCCCTGGTTCTCTGGATATCAGCCCTGGATTTCTGAAGCTCCGATCTCCACGTTCTCAGCTGCCCTTCAAATTTATCCATCAGACCGGCACGGGATACAAAACGGTCGGTATCAGAAAGCAACACCCAGACATCGGCAAACTTATCCCCCATACGGGATTTCAATCGTTCAAACAGAAGAAAACCCTCCCCGGGATTATCATAATATCAGTATACTAAAAAGAGGAGACCGAATGTCCCATACAGTGCTGATTCTGGCAGATATACACGGAAATCTGAATGCCCTCAAGGCAGTATTAAAAGACGCATCCAGCGAATACCGTGAAATCCGGGTTCTTGGTGACATCGTTGGATATGGGCCAGACCCGGGAGCCTGCCTGGATATTCTCAGGGAACGTGGTGCTGTTATGATAAGCGGGAATCACGACCTGGCAGCCTGTGGAAAAATAGATGTAGAGAACTTCAACGATGAAGCCCGGGCGGCCATAACGCTTCATAGAACAATTCTGTCAGACGAACAGAAAGACTTTTTGAAATCACTTCCTGAAACTTTGAAACTGGGTTCAATCACCATGGCTCATGGAAACCCTCAAAACCCGGCATGGGGCTATATACTCAACAGGGAAACGGCCGCAGAAGTTCTAAAGACAGCAGAAACCTCACTGACACTGGTTGGACATACCCATATTCCCGCTCTATATGCCTATGTTCCTGAAAACGGCGCACGACCCATACCCATCCGATACAACATGGAAATGAATTATACAGGAGTCCCTCACCTGGCCAATCCCGGTAGTGTCGGCCAGCCTAGAGACGGTGATTTATCGGCCAGATACATTCTTCTCAATCCCGAAAAGAAAAAAATAACCTTCAGACGATGTTCATGGAAGACAGGACCGGTAAGAAAAAGAATGACTGCTGCAGGATATCCACAGTCATTGATAGATCGTATGGCTCCAAAAAAATCGCTCAGTATCCCCGGTTTCCGGTCCAGCTCATCCCGATAAAAAACGCCGAACCTGTTGCATCAACAGCTTCCGCAATAGAACTACCGTCGGTAACAAAAGAGCCCAAAGACATGATTACTCTGCCCCCGACACTAAAAGACACACCCTTGATTTTCAGGGTTTCAAATCCAAACTCCCAGAAAAGGCCCCCGCTTCCCCACAGATGGCTGTCAAAATCAAACAAGCCCTGAAAGGAAGGACCGATTCCCAGGTAAAAGGCACTGGAGATTCCGGGCATCTGCCATCGATAACCGAAAGGTATACCAAAAGACAGATACATGTCATACCGGGAATAATCCATCGTAACAGTATCGCTCATCTCCTCATAATTCCAGGAAACCATTGGCCGGGCGATACTGATGTAACTTCCGTAATAAAAACCGGTGAGATTTCTTATTGAAGATCCTCGGATATCAAGACCAACCATCTGTTCCTGAATAAGATTCCCTGAAGCCTCATCAACCCAGTTGTAATCCACGCCGGAGATACCAAGTGAGTATGTCCAGGGGTTTTCCGCATATAATTTGCCGGAGAGTGAGGCAATAAGCAGCAATATAACCAAACTGTGTAACTTCATATTCGTCCTGAATACAACAGTAGTACAAAACCAATCAGATTTCACAGTTATTGGATTATATTTCCTGATAAATCCAAGATCCTGAAGAGTCCTAACCCTTTCTTTTTTTCCACTGCCTGTTTTTTGACTGGCTACGACGTCCTTTGGAAGATTGAGCACCGCCCCCACCTGAATAACTCCGTGGTTCCCGGCTTTCCGCACCCCGTTCAACCCGGATTTTCATACCACGATAATCAAATCCACGAAGTGACTGCTCAACCTTGTCGGCCATAGAAGCCTCCACCTGAATGTCCGACCAGTCGGTATTGATATCAATCCGTCCCAGGCGGATATTCCGTGTATGAGTGGCCTGATTAACAAGACCGATAAGCTGAGGAGGCAGTACAGACTGCCGGCGACCCATATTAACCCGGAGCTTCACCATTCCCCCGGAAGGTCTCCCCCCCCGTTGAAAACTTCCACCGCCCTCACGGCCGCCGAAGTACTCTGAATCCCTGCGGGTGCGCTTGGGGGCCGGAGGAGGATTCAGATCCGGAGCATTCCCGTATTCTTTCAGAAAGCGGTTGAACTCCACCGAAACAAACTTTCGGAGCAAGGTTTCCCGGTCCATACCATCAAGTTTTTCTCTCACATCATCCAGGTACGGGGCGATAGCGGCATCGTTTACTTCCACTTCGGTTACCCTGCCGATAAGGTTCATCAGCCTGGCTTCACAGATTTCCCTGCCGCCGGGTATTTTGGCTTCTTCTATACGCCGGCCCAGAACCTTTTCTATACGCCGGATACGGTGACCTTCCCGCATATGGACAAGAGCCAATGAAGAACCTGATTTACCCGCCCTTCCCGTCCGGCCGCTGCGGTGATTATAGATTGCCGTCTCGTCAGGGAGGTCGAAATGAATAACATGAGTCAGATTATCAACATCAAGCCCCCGGGCAGCCACATCCGTAGCAATTAAAAGGGAAGGATTCCCCTGACGAAACCGGCCCATCACCGATTCCCGCTGCACCTGGGAGAGCTCCCCATGGAGGGCGTCTGCGGCATAACCGTCCCGGCCCAGTCTGGAAGCGATATCCTTCACACTGTCCCGGGTCCGGCAGAAAACAATACCGTAAATAGCAGGCTGAACATCAATCAGGCGCCGAAGGGCCGAATACTTATCACTGGCATGAACTCTGTAAAAACGATGATCCACAGTAGAGATGCCCTTGTTCTTTTCCCCGGCAACAATCTCATGAGGATTCGTCATGTAATTTTTCGCAATCCGGGCCACTTCAGAAGGCATAGTGGCGGAAAAAAGCAGGGTGTTCCGGTCCTCAGAAGCTGATTCAAGAATAGCATCCAGCTCGTCCTTGAATCCCATATCCAGCATCTGGTCTGCCTCATCGAGAACCAGATATTTCAGATTACTCAAATCCGCGATGCCTTTATCAAGAAGATCTTTCAAACGCCCGGGAGTAGCGGTTACCACATGGGCACCCCCTCGAAGATCCCGGATCTGAGGTCCGAAAGCGGCACCACCATAAATAGTCGCAGTCCGCAGCCCCTTCATTTTCTTACCGTATTCGGAAATATCCCGGGATACCTGCTGACAGAGTTCCCTGGTGGGAGCCAGAATCAAGGCTTGAGTCTTTGCTTTGGAAATATCAATTTTCTGGAGAATAGGCAGTCCGAATGCCGCTGTTTTCCCTGTTCCTGTCTGGGCCAGGCCCGTTACATCCCGATCCTCGGATAAAAGGAATGGAATCATCTCGGCCTGTATAGGGGTTGGTGTTTCAAATCCGCGCGCACTGACAGCTTCAAGAAGGGCCGGAATCAGGCCCAGTTCATCAAAAGTCATTAAAAATTGTCCTCACTTCGGATTCCAGACTGGCGGGTAGGATGTTATTGCGGGAATCCAGATTGTGGGGAGAACATACGGCTATCGACTGATAAAGTCAATCGTGATGGGATTTTAATTGACCTCTGACGCACCCCTGTTGAACACTTGAATTGCTGGACAATTCCTGGGAGAATCAAAGAAAAGATTATAGCTGAAGATAAGCGCTGCAAGGACATTATCACCAATCTGGAGGGCATCAGGGATGAAAATTACAGTACTCGGGGGAAGCCCCAAGGGGACGAAAAGTGTCACTATGCAGTATATCAGATTTCTGGAGCTTCAATATCCTGAAGTGGAATTCGAAGTACTGCAGCCGGCATTCCGCATCCGCCGTCTGGAACTGAATTCTGAATTATTTGATAAGATGGTTGAAACTGTTCGCCTCTCCGACGCCGTACTCTGGGCGTTCCCTCTTTATGTCCATTCTGTCTGCAGCCAATACCTCCGATTC
>QNBK01000134.1 GCA_003644105.1 Spirochaetota bacterium
AACCTGTGATGAGGAGCTGAACTGTGAAGAGGTTTTTGAGAATCTCGAAACTTATGCAGAATACGCTTTGATTTCCGGGGATAAGGTGAAAACCAGAATAATCCGTCTGGTTGAGGATCATTTAAAGCTCTGCCGGGACTGTGCTGAGGAATATCAACTGCTGCTGAAGGCTTTGAAATCAGTTGATGTGTAAAAAATCTCTTGACAGCAGCTATTCTCTCTTTTAAGCTGGTAACGTTACCGGTAACGTTACCAGCCCCGTTGAAAAAAATATGAGTACAATTCGTGATATTGCCAGAAAAGCACAAATCTCAGTCTCGACGGTATCACGTGTTCTTAATAACAAACCGGATGTAAATCCGATTACAAAAAATAAAATTGAACAGGCGATAAAAGAACTGAATTACAGTCCCAGCAATTTAGCCCGGGGCCTTGTTCTGAAAAAATCAAATATCATAGGGTTTATTGTTCCCGATATTACCAATCCCAGTTTCCCTGAGTTAGCCAGGGGTATCATCATACGCGCAAGGGTATATGGATATTCGGTGATGTTTTTTGATACCGACCATGACAGTCAGGTGGAAAAAGAAGCAATCAATCTGATGCAGGGTAAGCAGGTTGATGGGATTATTCTATCTTTTGATGAAGCAAATCGGGATGAACTGGAGAAGTTGAAGAAAAAGCAGTTCCCTGTGGTTCAAATCTATCGAAAGAGTTCCGAATCTACAATATCAACAATTGCTTTGGATAATATCAGTGCCGGTGTTATGGCAACTAGATTCCTTATTGACAAAGGGCATCGAAAAATTGGTTTGATTACCACAGGAAAACATGCTCAATCGGGATATGAACGGCAGAAAGGATACCGTAAAGCCCTTGAAGATTCTGGTATTCCATTTGATAAGAAATTGGTTTGTACTGGAACTAATAACCCAGATTCTGGTAGGGCGTGCATGAAAGGCTTGCTTGAACTGGAATATCCCCCGACTGCGGTATTTGTCAGTCATGATATGATGGCAGCGGGTTCCTATGATGCGATTTATGAAAAAGGATTATCCATACCGGATGATATATCGATAATCGGCCATGATAATCTTGTTATTTCCCGCCATCTCAGACCCAAGCTCACCACGATTGATACGCATAAATCAAATCTCGGTCAGGAGGCTGTTAATCTTCTTCTGGAAGAAATTCGGGCAATTGAACCATTGAATAAAGAAGTAATTTTCCAGGCTGATCTGGTAGAACGGGAATCCGTGAGGCAGTTGGTATGAATAAAGAATCGGGTAATTATTCTGATTTTGTCTACTACCGGTAACGTTACCGGTAACGATTTTGGAATTGGTTTAGATTTTTTCTGAATGATGAGGAGTCAATTTTTGAGTACTAAAGATATGATCGAACAGAGTTTTAACAGCCCTGGGGATAGACAGTTTGCCGACCGTGCTGTTGCCGCTATGGTGGCTCTGGGGATTGGCGATGCTGCAGGAGATCTTGGACGGGATGATGCGGTAAGGCAGAAATACGGGATTCTCACACGGTTGCTTCCTGAAGGGAAAAGTACCGATGATACGGAATTTACGGTCTTGTCTGCACGTAGTCTTCTTGATTGTCCGGGAGATTATAATGCCGATTTTGTAGCGAAAACATGGCGGGATCTGGTGTTGTCCGATGGGGGAGCCCGTGAAAGGGGCGGGATGCCTCTCTATGGAGCTCTTTCCAATCTTTCCAGAGGTGTAAATCCACCTCTCTCGGGGCAGGATAATGTGTTCAATGTTGATGATGGCGCAGCTATGCGTTCGGTACCCTTTGGGATAGTTGGATTTGGAGATACTAAGAAAGCTGCAGACCTGGCGGCTGTGGATGCCTCGGTAAGCCATGACCGGGATGGAATCTGGGCGGCACAAGCCGTTGCAGCCAGTACAACAGTTGCATTAAAAGGCGGGTCGGTTGATGAGGTGATTGATGCCGGAAGGGCCTGTATCCCTGATGACAGCTGGCTGGGTCGGAAAATGGATCAGACCTTTGCCATGCTGGAGGAAACAAAAGATCCGGATGATGCCTATGAGGCTCTTCACACCCTGCTCTGGACCCCTAAACACTCCTCGGCTCCTGAGGCCATACCTCAGGTTTACGGTCTGTATAAACTCTCAGGGGGTGATTTTCGTAAGGGCTTCATCCTCTCCGCCAACTTCGGGCGGGACGCCGATACCATCTGCGCTCTGGTGCTTGCTTTCTGTGCGGCCGGTGCGGGCCTGTCGGTTATCCCTGAAGGGTGGATTGAACAGGTGAGACACCCCGCAGGAGTCTGTCTGCGTTTTGCTGCAAAGGAGGATATGGTGGATCTGGGTTTAAAGCTTGCCGAAATGGCAGTGAAAAAGGGTGCCCTGGAATGAACAGCGGACTGCTCAGGAAAAAGATAAAACGGGATCGCGCCCTGTATCTGATGCTCCTTCCGGTACTGATTTACTACATTGTCTGGCATTACATCCCCATGTGGGGGGCCAGGATTGCGTTTCAGGATTTTAAATACATCGGTACCAATGAATGGGTGGGATTCAAGCATTTCAAGATGCTGTTTTCATCTCCTGTATTTCTCCGTGTATTTCTGAATACCATAACCATCAGTGCCATGAAGATTGGTTTCTTTTTCCCATTACCTATCATCCTGGCTTTCCTTTTCAATGAAATCCGCAGCTCAGGCTATAGAAAAATTATTCAGAGTGTCATTTATCTTCCTCATTTTCTGTCGTGGGTAGTAATTGCAGGTATTTTTATATCTCTGCTCTCTTCGCCCCTGGGGGTGGTCAACCAGATTATCACATTCTTCGGCGGAGAACCTGTATCGTTTATGACCTCCACCAGGCATATCCGATGGATCTTTGTTGTTTCTGAAACCTGGAGGAGTATCGGATGGGACTCAATACTCTACATTGCTGCCATTAATGGAATTGCTCCGGAACTTTACGATGCGGCAACCGTAGACGGGGCCAACCGCCTTCAGCAGGCCAGACACATTACACTACCCAGTATATTACCGACGATTATCACTGTCTTTATTCTGAATATGGGTTTTTTCATGAACGCCGGATTCGATCAGGTTTTTAACATGATGAATGATGCGGTTATCAACAAAGTGGACATCATCGATACCTACGTTTATCGGGTAGGACTGACGAAAGGTAATTTTTCTCTGGGTACCGCTGCAGGACTTTTTAAGGGAGTTATCGGCATCTTTCTGATTCTTGGTACTGATCGGCTCAGCCGGAAAACCTCCGGCGAGGGGGTTTGGTGATGGATAAGAGAAAAGCCGGTATCGGACATTGGGTTGTTGTTGTAACCTTGTTCGTTCTTGCCGTCGTTATGGTGTACCCCCTTTACAATCAGCTGGTAATCTCCCTGACGGGGCCCGAATATATCACTCAGGCGGATGGTACCACTCTGATTCCCCGGGGGTTCACTTTAAGTACTTACACCAGTGTTCTTGCAATCCCGAAAGTGTACTGGGGGTTGTTAAACAGCCTGTTCATTACGGCTGCCGGGTTGGTGGTTAATATTCTTTTAACCAGTATCGGTGCGTATGTATTGATAAAACGAAATCTGGTGGGCCGCGGTTTTTTCATGATAATGATTGTGATTACCATGATTTTTGAAGGCGGATTGATACCGGATTACTTTCTGATGCGGGATTTACATCTGTTAAATACCTACGCTTCTGTGATTTTGTTCAAAGCAGTCAATCCGTATTACCTCATTATCATGATGCGTTTTTTTGATCAGGTTCCCAAGTCAATGCTGGAAGCGGCCCGGCTTGATGGATATGGAGATGTCCGGATTCTCTTCAAAATTGTTCTTCCTGTCAGTGTAGCCGGAATAGCGACAATCAGTCTTTTTTACGGTGTCTTCCATTGGAATGAGTATTTCCGGGCCATGATTTATCTGTCCAGTGAACACAAATGGCCGCTGCAGGTGATTCTGAGAGAACTCATTATTTCGATGGAAAAAGCGTCATTCATCGGTTCCACCAATTTTCTTCAATCAACGGGTGCGGCGGCCATAGAGTTTAAGGCTTTAAAGGCATCCCTGATTATATTGGCAATTGTCCCAATCCTGTTGTTCTACCCCTTTGTACTTCGGTACTTCGTTAAGGGCAGACTTCAAGGGGCGGTTAAAGAGTAGGTTTATGCGGTTTTTTAATACCGTATATAAATTTCAATGGAGGTTTTATATGAAAAGGATTCTTCTCTCCAGTTTGATTCTGATACTGTCGGTTTCAAGTATCTTTGCCGGAGGAGCTCAGGACGAAGCTCCCATGCAAAGCGATGATGTAACAACAATCAGGATTGTCGGAAAGGATTTCTCACCAAGTGATGAAGTGAATCTTCAGCATCTGAGAAATATCGAAGCGGGTTTTGAAAAGGCCACAGGGGAAAAAATTAAACTGGAACTGGTTTCCGTTCCCGAAGGTGCTTACGGTGAAAAACTGAACCTGATGATTATGGCCGGTGATATTCCGGATCTTATCTACTTTCAGGGCGGTGATGAAGTAATTGCCAACCAGGGTTTGCTGGTGGATCTGACCGACTATGTCAAAAATTCTGCTGTTATGCAGGATGTTCTGATGGATTTCAATAAGGAACGTCTTGCGAATTATCCCTATCTGCTGTGGATTGCACCTCCCAGGGCCAGAACTGCTGTAATCCGGGAAGACTGGTTTAATGAAGCCGGTGGGAAAATGCCTGTAACGGTTGATGACTACTATGCTCTGTTCAGTACAATTAAAAAGAATCACCCTGAGGCAGCTGTTGTTACAGATACAGGCAATACAGGCAGGATGGATTTTACATTCAATCAGGCCTTCGGTATTACAGCTACATGGGTAAAAGAGAATGGTAAGTACGTATACAGCAAGGTGTCTCAGGCTGAAAAAGATAAACTGGCTTTCTATCAGAAACTATATGCCGAGGGCATTCTGGATAACGAATACATCACTACCAAATGGGATACCATGGAAGATAAACTCTACACCGGAAAGGTAGCGGGAGCTTTCGGAACCGCCGGTATTGTTCTGGATATATATAGTGACAAAATGAACGAAAATCAGGGTGTCGGTCTTGTGGTTCTTCCTCCTGCCGATGGTGTAGGGCGGGGATACTCTGTTTCATCTGCCAAAGAGACCCGTGGATGGGCAATCAGTACAACTTCCGAACACTCAGATCTGGTATTTGAATTACTCGAATTCCTTGCCACAGACGAAGGACAGTTCATGGAGCGATATGGAATAGAAGGAATTCATTACAACATGGAGGGGGACAAGGTAGTTCTAACAGATAAAAAAGGTGACTGGTGGCCCAGATTTCATGAAGTAATGAGCTGGGACGCACCAACTCCTCTTCTGGGACCTGCGGGTATGAAGGGCTGGGAGTATATCCTTGACTATGCCGTCAGCGATCCTGATTTCCCCATTCCAGAAGAGTTGTCTCCCACCTGGGATGCTCTGGGCAATCTTTACAAAGAGTACAGTTTTAAAATTATCAGTGGAGAGTATTCAATTGACAAGTTTGATGATTTTGTTGCTGAGTGGTATAAACTCGGAGGCGACAAAGTAACGGAGTATGCTAATTCAGTACTGAATTAAACACTCTCTTTTTGGTTTGCCGGAGTCCGGGGTATTTCTCCGGGCTCCGTTTTTCTGTTGAGGTATGAGAATGGATTATAATCGATATCTGGAACAACTTTATGGCGGCCTCCTTGGGAAATGTGCTGGAGTTCGTCTGGGTGCACCGGTGGAGCCGACAATCTGGACTTATGAGCGAATCAGAGATACTTACGGTGAGATAACCGGATATGTAAAAGAGTATAAGAATTTTGCGGCCGACGATGATGTGAATGGTCCGCTTTTTTTCATCCGGGCACTACTGGATTACAAAGGTAAGGTAACAGAGAAAGAGATTGGGTATACCTGGCTGAATTACACCCGGGAGGGCATTGGTTTCTATTGGTGGGGGGGCTATGGAAGAAGTACTGAACATACGGCTTACCTGAACCTGAAGGCAGGTATGGATGCACCAGCATCCGGCAGCGCTGAAGTGAATGGGCTCAGTGTAGCCGAACAGATCGGTGGTCAGATTTTTATCGATTCCTGGGGCTGGGCCTTCCCGGACAACCCGGAAAAAGCGGCTCAATTTGCCAGGATGGCAGCGAGTGTCAGTCATGACCGAAACGGTATTTATGGTGGAATCTTCATAGCAGTTTGCATCTCACTAGCCTTTGCCAAACAGGATATTTCCGGGATTATTAATGAGGCTCTTACCTGGATCCCTGAGGATTCTGAATATACCCGGGTTGTCGAAGGGGTAAGGGATTTTCATCAGAACAACCCTGGTGACTGGCGGCTTTGTCGTGATTTTTTGGAAAGTGACTTCGGATATAACCGCTACCCCGGTGTATGCCATATGATTCCCAATGCAGGGATTTGCGCCCTGGCACTTTATTATGGGCAGGGAGATTTTGCCCGGAGTATTGAAATCGCCACCATGTGCGGCTGGGATACCGATTGTAATGCTGGAAATGTTGGTGCCATTCTCGGTGTGATGAACGGCCCAGAGGGAATCCCCCTCAGATATCGTCGTCCAATTAATGATTTTCATGCCGCCAGCAGCATTTCAGGAGCTTTAAACATCATCGACCTTCCCACAGCGGCCCGTGAAATGGCCATTCTGGGCATGGAGCAGAGAGACGAACCTGTTCCGGAGAGGTGGCGAAAGGGTGCTTTTTCCGATGATTTGTTCTTTGATTTCTCATTGCCCGGGGCGAGTTCTGGTTTGCGAACCTCATCTGATTATCTGGCCCCCATTGGTGCTGGAGAAGACTTTTATCGAAAGGACTCTGTTTCGATTCTACTGGATCGACTGGTTCGTGGAGATACGGCTCGAATATTTTACAAACCGTATTATCGACAGGATGATTTTGACGATCAGAGGTACTCCCCAACATTTACACCTCTGGTGTATCCGGGCCAAATTCTACGAATAAAAGTGGAAACGGAAAAAATGAACGGTCAGAGGATTGCTGTCGCACCTTACGTAAGGGACAGTGAAAGCAAAGAAATTATTAATGGTGCCTATATATTTCCGGAGTCCGGAGAGAATACTGAAATCAGCTGGACTATTCCTCAGCTGCCGTTTGCTGTGGATGAAGCAGGTCTTCTTGTTACAAATTTTGACAGCGAGAAGTATTTAGGGCATCTGTATATCAAGGAGTTTGAGATAAGCGGTAAAAAAGAATTCTTCATTGATTTCAAGTTGGAACGAAAAGAATTCGGGGGATTGAGCCGCTGCTCCTGTATCGGAGGAGCCTGGGAACTGGAGCAGCAGAGCCTGCACGTACTGACTCAAGAGAGTTTTTTCCTGTTTACCGGTCCATACTATTTGAAAGACTGCCATGTGGAGGTTCTTCTTATTCCCGAAATTGGAGAGAGCCATTTGCTGATTGTTCGTTCAGGCGGAATGGAAACGGGCTATTTCTTCGGTTTGTCCGGGAATAATAAGGTGAGGCTGTTCAAGAAGGATCATGAGACCGTTTTATTGGCGGAAAGTGACTATCCATGGAAAATCGGGACTGAATATTTACTGTCGGTTGATGCAGTTGGAGGACAGCTGAGTTGTTCCATCAATAATGGTGAAGTACTGAGTTTTACCGATAAAAAACCTCTGATATCAGGAATGGCGGGGTTGGCTAAACTTGATGGCGGACGTACTCGATTTCTCTCGCTTTCCTG
>QNBK01000135.1 GCA_003644105.1 Spirochaetota bacterium
AAAGAGATATTTGGTGACGGAAATGTCATTGAGCACCACAGTTCTCTTGATCCTGTCAAGGAGAGCTTTCAAAGCCGGTTGGCTTCGGAAAACTGGGATGCTCCGATAATCGTAACAACCAGTGTACAGTTCTTTGAATCACTTTTTTCTGCCAGGTCGTCCTCTTGTAGAAAGCTGCATAATATCGTGAATAGTGTTGTCGTAATAGATGAAGTTCAGATGCTTCCCACAAACTACCTCTTGCCGATTCTTCAGATTATTAAAGGACTTACAAAACACTTCGGTGTTTCAATGGTGCTGATGTCGGCAACACAGCCGGCAATCACTGAAGAACTATTTGAAAAAAGCAACGGGGAGCATTATTCCATTCTGGAAAAAGAACAGTGCCGGGAAATTATGGTTTCTCCCAATCCTGGAGAACTGGCAGAAGCTGTTAAACGTGTTGAGATAATCCAGAAAGAGAAATACTCAGAGTGGAGTACCCTTGCAGAAGAAGCGGGACAGTTCGACCAGGTTCTTTGTATCGTAAATACCCGTAAGGACTGCCGTGACCTATATAAACGTATGCCTGAGGGGACAGTTCATCTTTCGGCCAACATGTGTGGAGAACACCGCAGCCGGGTAATCGCAAGAATAAAAGAGCGGCTGAGGAACAATGATACGGTAAGAGTTGTCAGCACACAATTAGTCGAGGCCGGTGTTGATATTGATTTTCCTGTGGTATACAGGGCTATGGCCGGGTTGGATTCTATCGCTCAGGCCGCAGGAAGATGTAATCGTGAGGGTAAAATGGCGATAAGAGGGCAGGTTTTTGTGTTTGAGCCACCTAAACAGGCTCCGGCAGGAAGTTTGAGGAAGGGAGCTCAATCGGGCAGAGAAATTCTGTCAGTAGATCCCGATGGCTGCCGCGAGCTCAGACCGGGGACTCTTTCCCGGTACTTCAAACTTTTTTACAGCAGCGTGAACAGTTTTGATAGGAAAGGTATTAACGATCTTCTCGTAAAAGACTGTAATCCTCACCTGAATTTCCAGTTTAAGACCGCTGCTCAACAATTCCAGATCATCGAAAATCATAATCAAATCTCCGTTGTTGTGTGGTACAATGGTGGGGAGACCGACAGTAGAGATCTCATTAAAACGCTTCGTTATGCCGGTCCCAGCAGACTGCTAATGCGAAAACTACAGAGGTTCACCATCTCCATACCGGAGAGAATCTTCTTGGAAGTTAGTGGATCATTTGAAGAGATTCAAGGAATCTGGTGTCAAAACGCTGATACCCTCTATGATGATTTACTTGGATTTGTTGGATATGAAGGTGATTTCCCAGTTTGCATTTAGGTTGAGTGAAAGGGTGCATGTTTGTGAAAGAAGAGAAACTGTTTTGCCTTGAAGTTTGGGGGGATTTTGCTTGCTTTACCCGGCCTGAGATGAAGGTGGAACGGGTTAGTTATGATGTAATTACACCATCTGCTGCCCGGGCAATATTCGAAGCTGTCTTATGGAAACCTGCCATCAAATGGCATATCAGAAAAATTGAAGTTCTCAAGCCGATAAAAAACATTTCAATCAGAAGAAACGAAGTTGGTTCAACTGCCGGAACCGGTTCAAAAGAAAAAATAATAATCGAAGACAACCGCCTGCAGAGAGCAGGCCTTCTGCTTAGGGATGTCAGATATAGGCTTCATGCCTGGATGGAGTATGTTTCTACCAGAGAAGATGAGAATCCGGGGAAATACCTGGCCATGTTTGAACGGCGGGCAAAAAAGGGACAGTGTTTTAATCAACCCTATCTGGGTTGCCGCGAGTTTTCAGCAAATTTCGAGTATGTTTCCGATCCTTTAGTATATGGTGAGTTTGAACCTGTAAAAGAGACCCGTGATCTGGGATTCATGCTGTATGACCTGGACTTTTCAGACCCCAAAGATATTCGCCCGGCATTTTATCGATCACGTCTATCCGATGGTATTATTAATATTCCCGAGTGGGGGAGTGATGAGGTTCGCAGATGATATTGCAGTCTCTCTTTGAGTATTACGAGCGTAAAGCGGAACTCGGAGAAATTGCTCCTGCCGGGTTTGAATGGAAACCCATACCATTTCTGCTCGTAATTGACCTGGATGGAAGGATAAAAGCGTTAAAGGATACTCGGGAAGGAGATGGGAAGAAACTTGTGCCAAAGAAGTTTCTTGTTCCAAAGGCTGTTGGACGCTCAGGATCAAATTCCTGGCAAGTAACCAATTTGATTTGGGATCATTATGGTTATGTCCTGGGCTATCCCAAAGGCGATTCCCTTAAAGAACGGAAGAAGCGTCAGGGCTTACTGATGGAATTAAAAACTGAAAACGCATTTCTTAAGGACTCCGGTAAAAAAGGATCTCTGATGGTTCGCCTGGAACTGGGTGATGTCGAAATGTTTCTTGATGAACTAAGCTGTATTGAAGAGTCGGAAGAGAGTAAACAGTTAATAATAAACCTTAAGGATTTCAGGAAAGCTATCAAGGATAGTCAAAAACAACATAGCACATTCCTTGATTCTCTACATATTCTGCCGGAGATTGTACAGGCTGTTCCAGCAATACAGGCTATTCAGAATTTCTATAATTCGGATGAATACAAAAGAGTCTTTGATCTTGAGAACTGGATGGATTGTGCCGCAATAAACAGTGCGAATCTAACCTTTCAAATTGAAGGAAATAGTACGCTGGTCCTCTCCGAAGCCACTATCAGGGAATATCAAAGTGAGATGGCGTTATTACCGGAGTCCCCCGATTCTGAAAAGGCTTTGTGCCTGGTAACAGGGAAATATGATTACATTGAGCGCATACATTCGGCAACCCCATTGAGAGGGGGACAGGCAACCGGGAAACTTGTTGGATTTCAAAAAAATTCAGGCTTTGATTCATACGGAAAAGATCAGGCTTTCAATGCTCCAGTTGGTAGGAAAGCTCAGATGGCTTATACGACAGCACTCAATACTTTGGCAAAAAATGATGCCAACAGGACTTTTCTTGGTGACACAACCATTCTATTCTGGTCTGATAAAGATAACTCTCTGGAACAGAATATGGGATTTTTTTTTACTAAATCAAAAGATGACCCTGATGCAAATGTCAGAGCCGTAAAGCAGCTTTATGAGAGTATCCGTTCAGGTAAACTGAGTACTGCAGAGAATGAAAGATTTTTTGTTCTTGGTCTTGCTCCCAATGCTGCACGGATTTCAGTTCGTTATTGGATTACCGGTACTGTTAAAGAATTTGCACAGCATATTATACAGCATTTTGACGATCTGGAAATAATAAAGAGCAGCAAGGATGTTGAGTTCTTTTCATTAAGTTCAATGCTTTCGCATACGGTTCTGGATTACAAACTGTCTAATGTTGCACCCAACCTTGCTGGTCAGGTGACGGAAGCCGTTCTTAAGGGTATGCCGTATCCCCAATCTCTTTTATACGCAACGATTCGAAGAATACGCGCAGAGCGGCATATTACCCGTACCCGAGCGGCAATCATCAAAGCCTGTATAATCCGATATAACAGATTTCACCATAAAAACGAGGAGGAGATTACCGTGTCTCTTGATAAAACAAACAGCAATCCGGCGTATCTATTGGGACGGCTTTTTTCCGTTCTGGAACGAATACAGCAAAATGCACAGGGAATAGAAACAATTCGGGAACGGTATTATGGCGCTTTTTCAAGTACACCTGTTACCGTGTATCCACAGCTTATGAAGTTGAAGAATCATCATCTGGCTAAACTTGAAAATACCGGAATAAGAATCTTTTACGAAAATCTCATCGGTGAGATTATAGACGAACTTGACGGCAGCGGTGTAATTCCCCGCCAGTTTTCGTTGGATGAACAGGGACGTTTTGCAGTTGGTTATTATCATCAAAGGCAGGATCTATTCAGAAAAAAAAGCAGTAAGGAGAGTGCATAATGAGCGATGCAGTGAAAAACAGATACGATTTCATTCTGTTTTATGACGTACAGGATGGAAATCCCAATGGCGATCCAGATGCGGGGAATCTACCAAGAATAGATGCTGAAACCGGAATGGGGCTTGTAACCGATGTGTGTTTGAAGCGGAAGATCCGGAATTATGTTCAGCTGAAGCGGGAAGAGAAATCAGGATATGATATTTTTATCAAAGAAAAGGCTGTCCTGAATTTACTAATAGCTGAAGTCCATGATGATGATCGGGTAAAATCTCTTGATAAAAAAGCAGATAAAACATCCACCGCAAGAACGATTATGTGTGAAAAATACTACGATGTCAGAACATTCGGTGCAGTTATGAGTACCGGTGATAACGCTGGACAAGTCAGAGGTCCTGTACAGATAACATTTTCCCGTTCCATAGACCCCATTGTCTCTCTTGAACACAGTATTACCCGTATGGCAGTAGCAACCGAGAAAGAAGCTGAAAATCAAGGTGGTGATAATCGGACCATGGGCCGAAAATATACAGTTCCTTATGGACTATACCGTACTCATGGTTTTATCTCTGCAAATTTAGCTGCACAAACCGGTTTTTCCGAGGAAGATCTCGAGCTTTTCTGGGAATCATTGGAAAACATGTTTGAACATGATCATTCTGCGGCAAGAGGTATGATGTCCGTTCGGAAAATCATTATCTTTAAACATGATTCCACTCTGGGGAATGCCCCCGCCCATAAACTGTTTGAGCTTGTTCCTAATCCGGAATTAATAGACAAATCAAAACCGGCACGTGCTTTTAATGATTACGAAAGCATAAAAATCCCGGAGAGCAGCGAACTGCCTTCCGGGGTTACTGTTATTGTTGTTGAATAAATAGTAGGGAGGGATAAATGTCAAGCTTTCAGCAATTTGATCAACTACCTGAAGCATTTCAGAAAGAAGTACTTGATTTTATGTCATTTATTGCGGCAAAAAACGGAATTGTATTACCAGAGAATGATGTCGGTGGAAAAGAGCATAGATGGTCAGAAAAAGTGCCAGTGTATAAAAATCCCGGGGAACCCGTTTCTGAAACGGTACGAAAAATGCGGGATGAAGAGAAATGGTAGTTTTTTTAGATACTTCAGCTTTAGCAAAACGCTATATTGGAGAAGCCGGAACAGTTGATGTCAATAACTATTTTAGTTCGTCAAACAGCTTTATTCTTTCACCAATAACACCAATAGAGTTCTCCTCTATGATATACAGGCGGCTCAGAGATAAAAGTATTCCCCTTGAAGCAATTAATGAGATACTTGCAGTGTGGCAAAAAGAACAACCCTTTTTCCAATATATAAGCTTTAATCCGGACATCGTTCAAACAGCAATATTGGTTATAGAGAGAATTGGGATAAAAACTCTTGATGCCATTCAATTGGCCTCAGCTTATACTTCTCAATCTGATGAATTTGTTACTGCCGATAAGGCACTTTTCAGGGCGGCTGAGAAATTTCTTCTGATAAAATCTACATTAATCGGTTAATTCATTTTGAATCAAAGTATCAAATATTCAGAAGGTGAACTGCTGCCGATATCAGCCCTACAGCATATTCTGTTCTGCGAGAGGCAGTATGCCTTAATTCATATTGAACAAGTATGGGCAGAGAATATGTATACTGCCCAGGGAACTGTTCTGCATAAACGAATTGATGCAGTACATCATGAATCCAGGGGAAATAACAAATCTGAATACGGGTTGGCAATAAGATCCCTGGAGTATGGTTTGATAGGGAAGGCCGATGTGGTTGAATTTGTAAAAGTGGGTGATGGGTATTCATTAATCAAGCCGGTTGAATATAAGCGGGGGCATAAAAAGCAGGAGAATTGGGATAATGTACAGTTGTGTGCTCAGGCTTTGTGCCTGGAAGAGATGTTTAATTTGAGGATTTTTGAGGGGGAAATATACTATTTGCAGAATCATAGGAGGACAACAGTTTTTTTTGACGATGAATTACGTGAAGAGACCTTGTCGATTATTGAACGTGGATTTGAAATTCGTAAAAGTGGACGGACGCCTCTCGTCTTCTATCAATCGAAGAAGTGTGATCGATGCTCTCTGCTGGATTTATGTATGTCAAAAGTTTTTAACCCAAAGTCACAGGATGTTTCATTATACATTCATAATCAGAGTATAATTACCGGGGAGCCTACAGATTAATGAGGAAACTCCTGAATACAATTTATGTAACAACACAAGGCAGTTATCTTCACAAAGAAAGAGAAACGCTTGTAGTAAATCAGAATCATAAGGAAGTATTGCAATTGCCCCTTCATAATATTGGTGGAATTGTTTGTTTTGGAAATGTAAGTTGCTCACCTTTCCTTATGGGGGCTTGTGCAGAAAAGGATATAAGTATTTCGTTTCTGACAGAATACGGAAAATATCTTGCCAAGGTAACAGGACCGGTACGGGGAAATGTCTTGTTACGACGGGAACAATACAGAAAGGCAGATGATTTGGAGGTAGTCAAATCAGTGGCATCCAACATTATTACTGCAAAAATGGTAAATTCCCGTATTGTCATAAACCGTTCTTTAAGGGATCATCCCGAAACTGTTGATAAAGAATTACTTAAACAAGCATCGAAAAGAATTATAACTTACCAACAGGATCTTAAACGGGCATCGGATACTGACAAAATCAGGGGACTGGAAGGTGTTGCTGCAGCTCAGTATTTTTCCGTTTTCAATGAACATATTATTGATAATGAAAACGGTTTTTTGTTCAGTGGGCGAAATAGAAGACCTCCACTGGATGAAGTAAATGCCCTTTTATCTTTTACTTATACTCTTCTTTTACATGATGTTCGATCCGCACTGGAAACTGTCGGACTGGATCCATCTGTAGGATTTCTTCACAAGGATAGGCCTGGCCGGCCGGGACTCGCTCTTGATTTAATGGAAGAGTTTCGCAGCGTTATAGCTGATAGACTTGTCCTTTCTCTTATCAACCGGAGACAAATCTCTATTTCCGGATTTGAAAAAGCCGAAAATTCGGCAGTAACCATGAGGGATGATACTCGTAAAACGATATTAACCGAATATCAGAAGAGAAAACAAACAAAAATTTTCCACCCATTTATCGAAGAGGATGTTCCTATTGGTCTTCTATTCTTTATACAGGCAACTTTGATGGCACGATATTTAAGAGGCGAGCTAAATGGGTACCCGCCTTTTTTCTGGAGGTAGAATTGCTGGTTCTTGTCAGTTATGATGTTGCTGTTTCAACCCCTGGAGGCCCAGGAAGATTACGAAGAGTTGCAAAGGCATGTACAGATTATGGGCAACGGGTTCAGTATTCAGTATTTGAATGTGTTATTGATCCTTCGCAATGGGTCAGATTAAAAAACAATCTGGAATCTATAATTGACCCTGAGACCGATAGCTTGAGGTATTATTATCTCGGAACCAAGTATAAGAGAAAAATTGAACATATCGGTGCAAAACCATCAATAGATGTTGATGGACCGTTAATAATTTAATTTTGCGAACCCCAATGACACATGGAATCCAGGGACATTCGCGATTTAGATAAATAATGTTCCATTAATGTTTTATCAAATGTGAAAAGACAAACACTAATACTAATAGTCTTGAAAATGTTATCTTCGCAGATAATTGGCTCTATATCTTTACTCTATTTGGATTTAAAATAAAAGGGTCGCTCCCCCCGCGGGGGGCGTGGATTGAAACACGGGAATCAGGTTGTAACTCTGAAAGACAAAGTCGCTCCCCCCGCGGGGGGCGTGG
>QNBK01000136.1 GCA_003644105.1 Spirochaetota bacterium
ATCTCTATGCAATCCATTTCCTCAGTACTGCAATACTATTGTAGATTCCCTGGGTTTAATGTCTGATAAAATAAATATAACCCCGGGTCTTTAATCCCGGATAGATGTTAACGATAACGGAAGCCCTCCGGGGGGGGGTGAAATAACCGGAATGTGTTTTTTCATCAGTTCCAGGGGTTACTCAATTTCAATCCGATTCCTTTAAAATCCTTTACTGGGGTATGCAGTTATGTCTCGTACACCTAATCTCAATGGTTTCTACTTTTTATCTCTCAGTCGGGCTATCATGTCATCGCTCATCTTCTCAAGATCAAAAGCTGGTTTCCATCCCCACTCGTTTCTTGCATCACCATCATCGATACTCCGAGGCCAGGATTCGGCGATAATCTGCCGGAAATCCGGTTCGAAGCTGCAGGAAAAACCCGGGATTCGCCGGTTCACCGCATCGGCGATATCCGCCGCCGAAGCTGAAAATCCCGTTACGTTGAAAGTTCGGTGAACCAGCTTTGAATCATCCGCTGCGGACAGCTGCAGCAGTGCATTCAGGGCATCGGGCATATAGAGAAAGGGCAGGGTGGTTTCCCCGGTGACAAAACAGCTGTAGGTCTCTCCGGCCACAGCCTTCACGTACATATCCACCGCATAGTCGGTGGTACCGCCCCCGGGCTCGGCTTCATGGGAGACAATACCCGGGAAGCGCAGGCTTCGGGCATCCAATCCGTACTTCTGTTTGTAGTATTCGTTCAGCAGCTCTCCGGCCACCTTGGTGATGCCGTACATGGTTGTGGGCCGGAGGATGGTATCGATGGGGGTATTTTCCTTGGGAGTATCGGGGCCGAAGGCGGCGATGGAACTGGGGGTGATCACCTGTTTCACCTTCCAGGTTCGGGCGGTTTCCAGAATGTTGTACAGCCCGTTCATGTTCACATCCCAGCACTTCTGGGGATTCAGTTCTCCGTTCCCCGAGAGTATCGCCGCCAGGTGGTAGATCCGGGTGATTTTGTTTTCCACCGTCAGGGCCGTCACCTGTCGGGGATCGGTAACATCCAGGTAGCGGCAGGGTCCGCTCACCTCCAGAGTTTCCGGAGCCGGGGAGATATCCGTAGCGATCACATTGGTATCCCCGTAGAGGCTCCGGAGCTTCAGGGTGAGTTCCGTACCGATCTGACCGTAGGATCCTGTCACCAGGACGCGCTCGTTCATTTCCTGCCCCCGCTCTGGGTGAAGCGGACCGTCAGGTGGGCTCTGGCCGGACCGTCCCCTGAGGCTCTGATAATATGGGGAACATCCGCGGCGTAGATTATGTAGTCTTCCGGACCGAGCACTTCGGTCTGTTCCCCTGCGGTTACTTCAATTTCGCCGTTAAGAATCGTAAGATATTCCTCGCAGCCCGGGTGGTGTGCCCGGGACTCCATTACCGCCCCGGTATCCATCTGCAGCAGGTACATTTCAAGGTCGTCCACCATTTCCAGAGGGGAGAGAACAATCAGGTGTACCTTGCCGCCGGCCAAGTCCAATATGGTGGCATCCTTTCGCCGGGAGAGATGAATGGCCCCCGAGGGCTCTTCCTTCCCTTCCAGAAGTGCCCGGAACTCGATGTTCAGGCCGCTGGCGATTTTCCAAACCGTGGCGATGGTGGGATTCACTGACTCGGTTTCAATTTGGCTGAGCATGGATTTGGACACTCCGCATTTCAACGAGAGCTCCTCCAGTGTGAGGCCGTGTTCCTTACGGATGGCCTTGATGCGTGTTCCCACTGCCGGGGGCTGGGTGTGATTTTTATTTGCAGTCATGTTGACCTCCTGTCGGCGCTTACGATTGTTCGATATCAAGAATATAATTCCGTTATATCGAATATCTGATATCAGGGCAAGAGCCAAAAACGTGTCTATTGCTACCTCAGCAATGGAGACACAAAGATTATTGTTTCTCCGGTGTGCATCACCATTGATGCGAAGTATCTACATTGTATCTACTTCGTATATGGAAGCTAAAATCCAGAAATAGGGCAATAGTCTCGGTATCAGAATCCCGATCGGTATATCAAGAGAACTTTCGCTGAAAAGAGGCTCTATTGTTGATATCAGTGAAGATTCCCTATGTGCCGGAGCGGGGGGGGGCTTGTATGGATGAATTTCACAGCGCAATCCGGGCATGAACAATCAGGGAAGAGACCGGCAATCGTTATGTCTCCATCAGAATATAATGCTAAAACCGGTTTATCTGTCGTATGCCAGATTACAACAAAAATCAAGAATTATCCATTTGAAGTAAAAATTGATGGGAGTAAGATTTCCGGTGCAGCACTTTCTGACCAGGTGAAAAGTGTGGATTGGATTGCCAGAAAGGCGGAATTTGCAGAAATCGCTGATGGATTAGTTGTAAACCGGGTACTGCAGAACATTCAACTTCTGATCAGCTGACAGATTTGATTGAATATCGTATTGATGCTGAGGTAGAGATATCTCAGTAAAAATCCCTTACACTCGGGTAGCTTGCAGTTCTCTATATTTATCCCGGTTCATCCTGTAAAATGAACATGGTGGTCAATGAAATGAATAAAATACTTCAGTGTATTACTCTCTGTGCGATTCTGTTCTCGGCGTCCATATCACTGGACTCCCAGGAGAATAAGACGGCACTGGTGATTGGGAACAGCAATTACCGCCATTTCTCAAGTCTGGACCAGCCTTACGGTGAAGCTACGGCAATGGCTGCCGCTCTGCGGCGTCTGGGTTTTGATGTCACTCTGCTGCTTAACGGTTCTCAGATTCAGATGGACGATGCCCTGATCGACTTTGAGGAGAAGCTCCACCGCCGGGGCGGACTGGCCCTGTTTCATTACGGCGGGCATGGTCTTCAGGTGGATGGATCCAACTATCTGATACCTGTGGATGCCAACATTCCCGATGAACGCCGGGTGCGCAGTCGGGCTCTGGATGTGGATGAGGTGATCGGGGCCATGGATGCTTCGGGCACGAAAACAAACATTGTTATTCTGGATGCCTGCCGGGATAATCCCCTGCCTGCATCCAGCCGATCCACAAACAGCCGGGGTCTGGCGGTGGTGGGCCGGCAGCCTCCGGATTCCATTATCGTGTATGCCGCCGCTGCCGGGAGTACCGCCAGTGACGGCCTTTTCACTCCCACTCTGTTGAAATACCTGGAAACCCCGGGACTGGAGTTTTCCGATCTTCTGCGCAAGGTGCGAACCGATGTCCGGCAGGCTTCCGGAGGGGCCCAGCGTACCGGGGATTACAACCAGCTGGAGAGCGAAATCTTTCTGGCGGGCCGTGGAAGCGGAAGCCCTGCTCCGGTGGCGGCTGTACCGGCAGTCCGGGTGCAGCGTCCGGATAACGCCGGAGAGAATATGATATTCGTCCCCGGTGGAACCTTTCAGATGGGCTCGAACTCGGGAGATAATGATGAGAAACCGATCCACAGTGTTACCTTGAGCGATTTCTGGATGGGGAAGTACGAGGTGACTCAGGGGGAATGGGAGTCGGTGATGGATTCTAATCCTTCAGCTTCTTCTAAAGGTATCGGGAATAATTATCCGGTAAACCAAGTGAGCTGGGAAGATGCAGTGGAGTACTGTAACGCGTTAAGCCGGCGGGAGGGGCTGACACCCTGTTACTCAGGCAGCGGGAATTCTATCAGATGTAACTTCAACGCTGAAGGCTACCGTTTACCCACCGAAGCCGAGTGGGAGTATGCGGCTCGTGGAGGGCAACAGAGCCGGGGCTATACTTATTCGGGGAGTAACAATCTCTCCTCGGTTGGTTGGCATTCCGAGAATTCGGGAAGTAAAAACCATCCGGTGGGTGGAAAACAGTCTAATGAACTGGGACTTTACGATATGAACGGCAAAGTGTGGGAGTGGTGCTGGGATTGGTATGGGGGATATACATCGAGTTTCCGGGATCCCTACGGTGCCTCCTCAGGATCGCTTCGCATTTATCGCGGTGGTAGTTGGTACAGCAATTTGTCGAGCAGCCGAGCTGCTGTTCGCGGTCGCAGCACCCCGACGGGTAGAACAAACGGCTTGGGCTTTCGTGTGGCTCGCCGCCTGTAGTCCGGTGCCGGAACTAAAGGTAGATACCCTATTCTTCCAGAGTTGTTAATGTCAGCATCGCCTCCCCTACTCACATTTCCTTTGCTGAAGAATCTTGACGACGTCCCAGTCCCCGGGTGTTGGCCACCACATCTTTTAAGGATCCGAATACCTGGTAGAGTTCTTCGTCGATGTATTTCGGGACGGTGCGGTTTACCCGGTCTGAATCGATGTAGAAGGAATCTTCCAGTAGCACCAGTTCTCCTGTGGCCAGGCGGTAAGTAATCTGCAGATGGGAGCCTCTATGGGATAGATTTTGTTAATGTAATCGTGTCCATTGTTTATGTTCCATATATTGAAGGTTCTTTATCAGCATTGGTCGATTTTCCGAGCAGATTATGACTTAAGTGCAATGCAGAATTGTTTTTCAGTTATACTAAAGTTGAGAAATGTACATAACAAAAGAGGTAGGATATGATCAAATTGGGTTTTGGTGGATTAATTATCCTATTATCTCTGTTCGTATTATTTTCATGTATGTCAATTGGAAATTCTGGATTGAATGCAGACATTGATGACTCTGAGGCTGATCGTCCTATTTTATCTCTTGAGACAGGTAGTCATTTAGACAGGGTTAATGGACTTTGTTTTACACCCGACAATAAAATCTTTATCACTGCTTCAGCCGATAAAACTATCAGACTCTGGGATATGGAGACCGGGAATCAGCTAAAAGTCATTCGAGGATTCAACGGTAGCGGCCGGGATGGGGCGATTATGGCCACTGACCTGTCACCTGATGGTTCACTATTGGCGGTGAGTGTTGTCAGGTCTGAGGGATCGGTTATCAGACTCATATCAATCCCCGGAGGAGAGGTTGTTGCCAACCTTTACGGGCATCAAGACCAGTACGTGGAAACGGTTTGCTTTTCACCAGATGGAAAGTATCTGGCCTCCGGCGGTATTGACGGTGGTGCCATCCTTTGGAATGTTGAAGAGCAAAAACTTGAGAGCAGGATTAACTATGAAGGCCTTACTTCCATATTTGAAATGGATTTTTCCCCTGATGGAAGTTTGTTAGCAATAGCCACGGCCAGGGAAGCTGTCTTTCTGTGGTCTGTAGCTCAAAAGAGAGTAGTTAAGATAATCGAAGGACACAACCGGCCAATAACCAGTGTCTCTTTTACTGCAGATGGTAATGCTATTCTTACAACTGGATTCGACGGTAGTGCCAGACTATGGAATACCTCCAGCGGCGAGTTAATCCGAGTAGTGGAAGAAGCGGGATCTATGAATACCTGGCTGAATGCAGGAGACATGATCCAAAAAAGCAATACAGCAATTGTGGGAAGATTTAATGGAAATGATAAAAAACGCCTGGATAATAATACCTATATATCTGTTGTTCGATTATATAACCTTGATGATGATGAATTGAAAACCTCTCTTTATATTCCAGAAAATGACAATGTAACGGTAAATCGTATCTGTGTTTCGCCGGATGGTCGTTTTATAGCAGCAGCGATAGATGGGAATTCTATCACAGTGGGGATCTGGGATCTGCGTTCGGAAGAGATGGTCTACTCTTTCGATAGCACAGCGCACGGAGCATTCCCGGATGCAATTTCCGAAGAGTTCTTTCAGTCCCCAAATTTTAGTAGCAGACAGCATACGGCTGCTGATTTTACTGTAAGCAATTCCTGGGATGAAAACAACAATGATCTTTCAATTTCAAAGGGAGACAAGGTTGTCACAGTAATCGATGCACAATCAGGTGGTGGGTTCACAACCTTCTGTGTTACTCCCGACGGTTCGGAAGTGATAGCCGGTACTATTCCTGGAATCATCTTCGCATTCAGTATGCCGGAAGGGAAACTACTTCGAGAATATAAGGGGAATACTGGCTGGATACATAGTCTTATGGTTTCTGCAGATGGGAAATACCTGCTTTCGAAGTCTAATGATCATACCAGATGTATTTGGAATTCTAAAACCGGGGAGCTTCTCGTTACATTTTTTTCAGGAGAAAATGACGCATGGGCTTGCTGGACTCCACAGGGATTTTATAATTCATCATTAAATGGAGATAAGTTCATCGGGTGGCAGGTAAACAACGATGAATTCTTACCGGCAGAATTCTATCTGTCACAGCAGTTTCGAAGATATCTCTATCGTCCTGATGTAGTCTCAGCCTCATTTGCGCTGGGATCGGCCAGGATGGCAGTGGATAATGCTGGACTGAATGATGTAACAATCGATGAGTTGATAAAGCGGGCCCCTGTAAGTATTGAAATTGTTTCTGTGGATAAGATAGATAGTTCTAAAGTACGTTTAAATATGCGTCTGGTAGAAAATCAGACAACCATTCCTGAACGAATAACGATATTTAACAACGGTGCACAACAGCTGAATGAGGATCAACGGAAACTTGAAGGGCTTGCACCTGGTGCAGCCTTCAGCCGGGAAATAGAAATCAGCAGTAACATAAACAAAATAACAGTTCTGGTTGAAAACCAATGGGCAGAGGGGAGAACTGAGTATCAATATGAAGCCTTGGATTTTGTAGAATCCCACCATTTACCGAAACTGACATTCATTGGAGTAGGTATTAACCGTTATCCCCAACTACCACCTGATCAGCAGTTAATGACCCCTGACAGGGATGTTGCTGAGTTGGCAGCAAAAATGGAATCTCTTGAGGGGGTGTTATATGACGATGTTGTGGTTGAATCCCTATCAGGCAGGGATTTAACCATCACCACAAAAATGGTAAATGATTTTCTGACAGAGACGATAAATGATTCTGAACCAGAGGATATTACGATTTTTTTCCTTGCAGGCCATGGGATAACAGATAAAAAAGGGAACTATCAATTTGTTACTTCAGATTCGCAAATTCTTGATACTTCACTTGATGACAATCTTGAGTTGGATAACGGCTTTTCATGGAGTGATTTACATCATATCCTGGATCAGACAATGGGAAAGAGAGTGGTAATTGTTGATACTTGTGATGCAGGTTCAGTTTTAAATACGTCAGTTTTTGACTTTGGAAAGCTTGAAAAAGAAATCCATGATGTTAATGCGATAGTCTTTTCCGGTAGTTCACGACAGGAAGTAAGTCTGGAGGATGATGAAGGGGGCATATTTACTCAATCAATAGTGAAAGGGATCGGAGAGTATGAAAATTATATAGATCAGAACCTGACAATTACATCATTGGGCAATTTTGTGAGCAGCGCTGTTCCCTTGGTGACTCGGGACCTTTTAATTAGCCAGTATCGGGGTCTGAAGGTTAAACAGAAAGAATCGGAAAACAGTGATGAGTTATCTTTGATATTGCAGAATATCCAAACTCCGAAACTGACTCTCCCTGAGGGGATGGAGAATTTTATCTTTTATCGACTAGAGGCACCATAATTATTGTAAGCGCCCATAACACCCCAACAACAGCGGTTCTGCCAACCGGAATTAATATCCAGATTTCCGATGAGTTGAAGAAGGATCATCAGATCTTGTTACGGGGTCATTACTCATTTTCTGAACTAACCGGAAATCCAAATACCTGATAGATATTGTCCCGATCCACCGTCGGGTGTTGGAGATTCCCGCTTTTTTCAGATACCGTATCTGATACGAAGGTCTGGA